>JBEIFG010000040.1:0-11552 GCA_040382555.1 Chlamydiales bacterium
AATTTCCCTTCGTTGAAGTAGGGGAGTCGAATTCAAGTCCTAAGTAAACTTGATCTAAAACAATACTTTCAATCGTGATCTGCTGATTGATATATCTATTAATTGGAGTGTTTATATAAAGATGGTGTACTGAAAATGCTTTTGGTAAAACACCAGAAGAAATATTTCCTATTTCGAAATTTTCTATATGTATATTTATGGGTGAAATTCCCATGTCTTCAATTTGAACTGGTACACCTAATTTTTTAGAAAGATTGCTAGATAATATATCAGGTGCTTTGGACCAAAAAATGAATCCTAGAATAAAAATTGATATTAAAACAATTAACATCAATCCAAATAGTCCTTTGAGTATTTTTTTCATGAATAAGACCTTAATTCTTTCTATTTCTCTTTTTATAATCCTATTCAAAAAAAAATTAATATCAATCTTAATAAAAAAAATAGGCATCTTATTTTAAGATGCCTATTACTAAAAAACAGGTAAAATCAATTAATATTCTGGACCAGACATTGAAGGAGTTAATGATTTTTCATCCACCTCTTCAGTTATAATAGCTTCAGTGGTAAGGAGCAAAGATGCTACAGAAGCAGCTAGCTCGATAGAAAGACGAGAAACTTTTGTAGGATCCACGATTCCTTTTTCAAGCATATTGCCAAACACATCATTTTGAGCATCCCATCCTTCATAAGTACTCATTTGATTTACTTGCTGAATAATGATAGATCCTTCCTTTCCAGCATTCTCAGCAATTTGACGCAGAGGATAGCTGAGGGCTTTCATAATAATTTCCGCACCTACTTTTTCATCTCCATGCAAAGACTTTGCTAAGGTTTCAAGATGGGGGATTGTTCTTAAGAAGGCAACACCTCCTCCAGGAAGAATGCCCTCTTCGACGGCAGCTTTTGTAGCATGCACAGCATCATCTACTCGATCTTTTTTTTCTTTCATTTCGATCTCTGTAGCTGCACCAACTCGAATAATTCCTACTCCACCAGCTAATTTAGCTAGCCTTTCTTGTAGTTTTTCCTTGTCATAGTCTGAAGTGCTTTCTTCAATTTGTCGCTTGATTAAAGCGATTCTTTCTTGGATTTGATCTTTATGACCAACACCTTCAACGAGAGTGGTGTCCTCTTTTTTTACGACCACTTTTTTTACTCTACCTAGCATGTCTAATGATACAGTATCTAGCTTAATACCAAGCTCTTCACTAATATACTGTCCACCAGTCAGGATAGCTATATCTTGAAGCATAGCTTTACGTCTGTCACCAAATCCTGGTGCTTTTACTGCACATACCTTAAGACCAGCTCTAAGTCTATTCACAACTAGTGTAGCTAATGCTTCACCTTCAACATCTTCTGCAATAATAAAGAGAGGTTTGCCAGTTTCTGCTACCGCTTGAAGAATAGGGAGGAATTCTTTCATTGCAGCGATTTTTTTCTCATAAATTAAAACAAATGCATCCTCAAGAATACATTCTTGAGCTTCGGCATTTGTCATAAAATAAGAAGAAACATAACCTCTATCAAAGTTCATTCCCTCGACAACATCTAATGTGGTTTCAAAGCCTTTTCCTTCTTCGACGGTGATCGTCCCATCTTTGCCGACTCTTTGCATCGCGCTGGAAATAATGCTTCCTATTTCTGAATCACTATTTGCAGAAATAGTGGCTACTTGTTCTATTTCTTTGCGATCTTGAATAGGCTTGCTCATATCTTTAAGAGTTTCAACCACAGTTTTTACTGCTTTTTCGATGCCTCTTTTAATTTCGATGGGGTTCGCGCCCGCAGTAACATTTCGGAGTCCCTCACTATAAATCGCTTCAGCTAAAACAGTGGCTGTAGTCGTACCGTCACCAGCTTTATCTGCCGTTTTACTAGCTACTTCTTTTACCATCTGAGCGCCCATGTTTTCATGCTTGTCTTCAAGCTCGATTTCTTTAGCTACGGTTACTCCATCTTTAGTAATGTGGGGCATGCCATAAGATTTATCAATAACTACATTGCGTCCTTTAGGACCTAAAGTTACTTTTACGGCAGAAGCTAAAGTTTTAACTCCTTTTAGGATCTTTTGTCTTGCTTCTTCTTTAAATTTTATATTCTTTGGTGCCATAGGTTGTGATCTCCCTTTGAGTTTATGAGTTAACAATCGCTACGATATCTTCACTACGTACAATTACGAAGTCCTCATCATCGAGTGTTACTTCTTGTCCAGAGTATTTATCCAAAAGAATGACATCTCCAACTTGAACAGGAGGTGGTATAAGTTTGCCCTCTTTGTTTTCAAAGCCTGGGCCTGTGGCGATAACCTTTGCGGTTTCTTGTTTTTTCTTTGCGCTGTCTGGAAGGATAATGCCTCCTTTAAGAGTTTCTTCTTGCTCTAAACGTTGTGCAAGAACTCTATTTCCAAGAGGTTTTAAAGTAGTTTTTTTTTGAGTTTGATGATTTGTCATTTCACTTTCTCCTTGTTGCGAGAGCGTTTTTTTTAAGTACATACAAGATTTTAGATTATCAGATTTATTTTAAGCAATAAAATTAGCAGATGTTCCTCTTAACTGCTAAAGACGATGTTTGAAAAAGCTAGCTATTGACTTTAGATTGAAAATTTGATTAATTCGCAGATTCAAAAAAAAGAGGTCAATCAGATGTCCATGGATTCACCAGTAAGTAACCTAGATCCTATTAAGGAAAGAAAAGATGTTCCCCTTCAAGATCGTTGGGATGTTGAGTCGTTGTACGCTACCTGGGAAGATTGGGAAAGAGATTTTGTGCTTAAGGTTAGACCCTCACAAAAGCCACACTGGCCAGAGCTACTGCACTACAAAATGAAACTCTCGGATGAGAAGCTCTTAAAAGAATTTTTGGATCTATATTTTTTAACTGATCGACAAATTACAAAGCTATACACATTTTCTCACTTAAAAAATGATGAAGACGTAGCAGAAGAATATGCAAGACAAGCCAATGCCCGCATGTTAGCTTCAATCTATGAATATCGGGAAGAGTTGTCATGGTTTGAACCGGAGCTTCTATCGCTAACACAAGATCAGATCGATTATCTTCTTCAATCTGAAGTTTTAAAGGGATATAAGAATTTCCTTGAAAAAATCATAAGGTTTAAACCTCATACACTTTCTGAAGAAATGGAGAGTTTAATGGCCCTTTCAGGTCGGGCAATGGAAACTCCAGGAAAAGCTTTTTCTATTTTTAATAATGCGGATATGAAATTCCCGCCAGTAAAAGATAGCTTAGGCAATCAGCACGAGTTAACACATGGAAAATACCAGTTATTTATGAAAAGTTCAGATAGGGAGCTTCGAAAGTCAGCTTTTTGTGCCATGCATAATTCCTATCTTCAATTTGAAAATACTCTATGTGAGCTTCTTCAGGGTCAGGTGCAAAGACATGTTTTTGAAAAAAAGGTAAGGGGTTTTGCTTCATGTTTAGATGCAGCTCTTTTTCCTCATCAAATCGATGAAAAGGTCTACACATCCTTAATTGCTGCGGCCACAAAAAATTTACCCTCTCTTCATAAATATTTTGCTCTTCGCAAGCGCCTTCTTGGGTACCAAGATTTGCATTTGTATGATATGAGCGTACCTCTTGCGCCTGAAGCTAAAATATCTCTAGATTATCCGACCGCAGAATCATTAGTGATAGATTCGGTAAAACCTCTTGGATTAGAGTATCAAGAAATTTTACGAAAAGGATTAACTATTGAAAGATGGGTAGATCGGTACGAAAACGCTAGAAAGAGAAGTGGCGCTTACTCAAGTGGCTGTTATGATAGCCGTCCTTTCATTCTTATGAATTTCAACGGAACCATCAATGATTTATTTACTTTAACTCATGAAGCAGGGCATAGCATGCATAGCTACTTCAGCCATAAGCAACAACCCTATCCCTATGCGAGCTACTCCATTTTTTTAGCTGAAGTAGCCTCTACGTTTCATGAAGAATTACTATTTCGCTATATGTTTGATCGAGCTCAGACAAAGCAAGAAAGAGCATTTTTGGTGAATCAAAAAATTGATGACATCAGAAGTACATTTTTTAGACAGACTATGTTCGCTGAATTTGAATTGAAAATTCACGAGTTCGTTGAAAAAGATATCCCACTAACTCCAGCTTTATTGAAATCCGAATATCGAAATTTAAACTTAAAATACTTCGGCCCGGAAGTGGAAATAGATGAAGATATAGACATAGAATGGTCTCGTATTCCGCATTTTTATTATAATTTTTACGTATACCAATATGCTACTGGACTGAGCGCTTCGTACGCGCTAGCAAAAAATCTTTTTACTGAAGGTGAATCTGCCAGAAAAAAATATTTAGATTTTATTTCTTCAGGATGCAGCCAGTATCCTCTGGATACTCTCTGTGAAGCAGGGATTGATATGAGAGGAACTGGCCCTATCGATGCACTAGTAAAAAGATTTGATGAGCTTGTATCCGAGCTTGAAAATAATTTATCCTAAAAATGAATGTAAAGAGAAATATCTGTTGCTCTAAATGATCAATCCGCTGTATGTGAAAGAGATGAAAAGGCTTGTTGCGTTATTAAAAAGATTTGCTAACGAATTATTGAACAGGAATATGGCCCAATCAATGAGTGAAAAAGTAAAATCGTATTTCATTGTTATAAATGAAAAAGGGTTACACACCCGACCCTCTACCGAGCTAGTAAAGTGTGCTTCTTCTTTTAGATGTCAGGTAACTTTGGTATATCAAAATGTTTCAGTAAACGCTAAATCCCTATTAGGGATTTTGATGCTTGCTGCTGCAAGGGGAGCTAAGATCAAAGTGGAGGCTCAAGGTGAGGATGCAAAAGAGGCTGTACACTCAATTTTAGCTCTTGCTAAGAATAAATTTCATGTAAAGTACTAGAGGCTATAAAATAGCTAGAGATTTATCAAGCACATTTTTTTTACAAAAAACAGGTATATCTTTCATAAGAGCAAGAATTATACAATCACTCGGCCTGGCATCTAGCTCAAGGATGGTCTTTTTGCCACCTTCTTCTAACTCAAGAAAAAGTCTAGCAAAGAAGGTAGTATTCTCAACATCATGAATGACTATTTGTAGAATTCGGATATTACAACCCTTAAAAATGTTTTCAATTAGATCGAAAGTAGAAGGCCTTGCACGCTTACCTTGAGTTAACAAAGTTTGTATATTCTTACCCACATGAGGTTCGACATAGATGGCAAATTTTTTAGATTCATCACCTAAAATAATCACAGTGTAAGATCGTGATTGCATAATTTTACTTAAAACAACAGGCACCAAATCTGATATCATATCAAACTTCCTCTGGTACTAAACCTTTATAAAGCTCTATATATGGATCAGTATTTATCAAGCAATCGTAGAAATAGAAGGCTAGGGCTTAATGACTACCTGCCCATCTTGGAACCCAATAATCACCCGTCCAGCCAAATGAAAGAAAAACCCTGTTTCAACAACACCGGGTATGGTTTTAATTAAATCGTGGTCATTTTCCGGATGAGTTATTAGGTTAGGATAGAATATATCTACTATAAAATTTCCATTGTCAGTAGTATAAATGGTTCCTTGACTTTCTTTTCTTAGTTCACACTGAAATCCAAGTTTTTTTAACTTTCCTAAAGTAACCATGTGAGCAAAAGGAACGATCTCGACGGGAAGTTTTTTTTTGCCTAATTGTTCAGAAAGCTTTGAATCATCAATGACAACAATCATCTCAGAGCTCATGGAAGCTAAAATTTTTTCTCTAAGGAGAGCTCCTCCCCCACCCTTAATCATTCTTTTTTGGCTATCAATTTCATCAGCTCCATCCACTGTGATATCTATTTTAGATATTGTGTTAATATCAATAACAGAAATTCCTCCACTAGAGGCTTGAGCTAAAGATCGGTTTGAACTTGAAACTGCTTTAATTTTTAGTCCGGACTGGACTTTTTCGATTAGCTTTTCAATAAAATAAAACACAGTGCTACCTGTGCCAAGTCCAACGATCATGCCGTTTTCTATTAGCTCTGCCGCCCGGTGGCCTACTAACTTTTTTTGTAGTTCTTCGTTCATAATTTTATTTTTGGATATCTTACTTTTTTTATGCAAGCCGATTTATTTTTAAAAAATGGCAATAAAATTATTTGTAATTTATTTTTATTGAAATTAGAATCCTAATTTGGGTCTTATGCTTGGAGGTTGCTTATGGAAATGATAAACCCTGACGTACAAGGTGCAAAAGTTTTTGCGAAAGAAAGTGAAAAAACAAGAAAAGCAAGAGAGAAATTGCGCAAAAAATTTGAGGAGATGGAAAAAAAAATAACTCCTCAAGCTTTAGAAGCAAAAGTACATGAAATTTATAGGTGGATCGAAAGACACTCCTCACAGAGAACAGTGCTTCCTTCTAAATTTTCCCTATTTGATGAAAATCAAAATGCGGCTGAACTCAGTAAAAAAGTGTCGGATATTGCTGATCAGCTCCGCAGAGATGCTCACTCAAAGGTGGTAGATCCAAATGCTTCTCCTAAAAAAATACTGCAGTCTATGATTAAGTCGCAAATAGCTAGCTAAAGTGATCTTCCCCTTTATTTCTCTCTGAATTTTTTAAAAGGCTATCTTAGCAAAAAAATGCTTTAAAAATAGCCTTTTAATTTCTTAATGTCCTTGCACAGTCGCAACTTGTATTATAAGTGGCATCTTAGTATCGTTTTTGATTGAGGTTTTTCTATCAAATTTTCTCGCTTATCTATTAGATATACCAAATTGGTAGTGAACTGAGTAATATAGTAAACGCAAAGTAATAGTTGGGATTTTATGATGAATATTGTGGATTGCTTACAAGCACGCGGACTTGTGGATGGACGAACTAGCGAAGATCTCAATAAGCAGTTAGATCAACCTACCAAGGTTTATCTGGGTTTTGATCCCACAGCAGATAGCTTGCATCTCGGTAATTTGCTTGGAATTGTGGTTTTACGCTGGTTTCAAAAGTGTGGACACACACCAGTTGTGCTACTTGGGGGAGCCACAGGAAGAATCGGTGATCCCTCCGGTAAAAGTAAAGAAAGACCTTTACTAGACACTGCTACCATTGACTATAATGTGTCTAAAATAAAAGAAAATTTCGAAACTATACTTGACTTTAAAGCACAGAATGCACCTATTTTTTTAAATAATAATGATTGGTTTTCTAATATCCACTTAATTGATTTTTTAAGGGATATAGGTAAGCATTTTAGGTTAGGCGTAATGCTGGCAAAAGATAGCGTAAAATCAAGAGTTCAGTCGGAAGATGGTATGAGTTTTACCGAATTTAGCTATCAACTACTTCAAGGGTACGATTTTTATCATTTGTTTTCGAGTCTAGGTGTTGCCTTGCAGATCGGTGGTAGCGACCAATGGGGCAATATTACTGCAGGAACTGACCTTATAAGAAAGTTAGTTGGTAAACCAGCATATGGATTAACCTTTCCTTTGCTGACTAAAAGTGACGGAACAAAGTTTGGTAAAAGCGAAGAGGGAGCCATTTGGTTATCCAAAGAGAAATGTTCGCCGTATCAATTTTATCAGTTCATAATGCAAACCCCAGATTCTGATGTAGTGAAGCTGATGAGGATGATTACTTTTATGGATCTTGATGAAATTGATAAAATTCAAAACGATATGGCAATGCCTGGCTATAAATCTAATCAAGCGCAAAGGCGCCTCGCAGAAGAGCTTACAAAACTAGTTCATGGAGAGCTGGGGTTAGCTGCCGCTCTTAAAGTAACTCAGGCAGCCGCTCCTGGATCTAATGAAGCGGTTCTGGATGTAGCTATTTTAAGGGAAATAGCTAGAGATATACCGTCTGTTTCCCTGCCTTATTCTGAAGTTTGTGGAACGAAGTATGTGGATTTGGCCTACCGATCAGGAATTGTTGAGAGTAAAGGGGAGGCAAATAGACTTATCGCTAACGGAGGCGCTTATCTTAATAATCAAAAAATCACAGATAGCTCGCTCAAGATTGCAGTCTCTGATTGCATCGGCAACGAATTTTTGCTGCTGGGCCTGGGAAAGAAGAAAAAAATCCTTGTAAAGCTTACCTCTTGCTAACTTTTTTCAAAAGTTCTTTAAAATATAGAATAAAAAAAATGTAAATTTTTTTTTAAAAAAGCACTTGCTAGAAAATCTATAGGTAACAACAATTAGCTTAAAAAGTACCTATATTTGTTAATATGGTGCTGAAGGCAAAAAAGGAGTATATGTCTTTATGACAACAGTTACCAAAAAAAAGCTTATTCAATTGATTTCTCAGGAAAGGGGTGTTCACCCTAATGATGTTCGAAACGTTATACAGTCTTTTTTAGACACAATGACTGATTACCTTGCTAAAGGAGATAGATTAGAATTTAGGGATTTTGGGGTTTTTGAAATTGTGGAAAGAAAACAGAAAATAGGTAGAAATCCTAAAAACGCGGATGTGCCGATTGTAATCCCAGCTAGAAAAGCTGTAAAATTTACTCCAGGAAAGAAAATGAAAAAATTAATTGAAAATGATTAATTTTGTTTGAATACTGCTATTGCCTTCAAAGCCTCTTTTCAAGAGGCTTTTTTATTATTATTTATTTTTTTAATTTTTGGTGATCCCAAAAAGATCTCTAAATCGTATGAGGTCATTGAAAAATATTCAGAAATCTTTATAATAGTCCAAGTTAATGAAATGTTCAGAATAGTTTAATATTAGTTACAAAATTTAGATTTTATTTTTAAGAAGGTAATCATTGTCAGCTCCGAAATTTTTTTTAATTACTGCGCTAGCCGCTTTTTCTGTTTTGGGTATTGTTGCTACCTTAAAAAAAAATAAAATTTCATCGAATCAGCCGACATTAGACCTTTCTCCGCGCTCAGATCAAAATTTATCTGATAGCGAAACAGCTTCTCAGGATGTATTTGTAGAAGTGGTTCGTGAAGAACCCACCGCTCATTTCCCGTCTTCTAGCAAAGCGGTTAGAACTATGCCCACCATTGATCGCACTTATCAACTTTTTAATACAGGTCAAAATAAATTTCCAATTGTGGAAACTTTGGCGTATTCTAGTACAGTGCCATGGTTAAAAGGAAGACCTGCGTGGGTAGCGGATTATGCAGCTTATTTTAATACTTCTAAGCACTTCATAGCACGCAGCTTACATGGACGCCCAGACTATTTTAATCAAACGATTTCCGCAGGTAGAATGTTTAATGTGTTTAAAAAAGATAAAGAGCTTCAGTTTCATCTTGTCGCTGATATTAATCAATCTCGTATGGGGCTGTTTTACTACGATTTAACAACTAAGGAAAGAGTTTTAATTAAAACATATTCTATCTCCGCAGGAAGGATAGATGCAGATAAGCCCTCGGGTACGTTGACCCCTCTTGGGGTATACCAGCTAGGAGACAAGATAGCTATTTATGATTCATTGATAAAAGGCTCCTCACAAGCATCTATCGTTGAAATGGTCAAAGTATTTGGAACACGCTGGATACCTTTTGGTCAAGCACTTCCTGGTGCTACAGAACCTGCAAAGGGGTATGGAATCCATGGAGTTCCTTGGGTACAAGATACTAAATCAAATCAATTGGTTGAAAATAGGGATAGTATTGGTAAAAGAGAAAGTAACGGTTGCATTCGCTTGCTTAAAGAAGATATGGAAGAGCTGTTTGCCATTGTTATCACGAAACCAACCTATATTCACATAGTAAAAGACTTTCAGGATGCTCAATTACCAGGCACTGAAGTCGCAATTCCCACACGTTAACTTTAAGGTGAAAACATATGTTACCTCATGAAAAGCCCATTTTTGAGTATGAGAAGACTCTAGAAAAGCTTAAGGAGCAGCGGGGTGCAAATTCACCTTGGTCTGATGAAGAAATCGCAAAACTTGAAAAGAAGTTGGATGTTTTAAAGAAAAAAGTTTATTCCGAGTTAACTCCTTGGGAGAGAGTTGCGATTTGTCGCCATCCGAAGCGTCCCAAAGCTTTAGATTATTTAAAAAATCTATGTGAGGATTTTACAGAAATATTTGGTGACAGACTTTATGCTGATGATCATGCTATCGTCGCTGGTTTTGCTACCATAGGTGGAGTAAAGTTTATGGTGGTAGCGCAGGAAAAAGGTAACGATACTCAAACAAGGCTACATAGAAATTTTGGGATGCCGCATCCTGAGGGCTACAGAAAAGCCATGCGCTGTATGCGTCTAGCTGCTAAATTTAATTTACCGGTTTTATCTCTACTTGACACACCTGGTGCGTATCCTGGTCTTGCAGCTGAAGAAAGGGGGCAAGGTTGGGCTATTGCTAATAATTTACTAGAGATGTCTCGGCTTCCTACCCCAGTGATTGTTTTAGTGATTGGTGAGGGTTGCTCCGGAGGGGCCTTGGGCATGGGTATTGGTGATGTAATAGGCATGTTACAGCACAGCTATTATTCAGTTATATCCCCGGAAGGTTGTGCTTCGATTCTCTGGAAAGACACTAGTAAGAATGAAGTTGCTGCTAAAGCTCTTAAGATGCATGTAGAGGAGTTAATTGAACTCGGCATTGTAGATGTTGCCATCGATGAGCCTGCAGGTGGTGCTCATCACGACACGCAGATGATTTATTCTAACGTAAAGCAGTTTATCACTAGTCAATGGAATCTTCTTAAAGAAATTCCGCTAGAATCGCTATTGGAGCGTAGATATCAGAAATTTCGAGTTATGGGAAAGTTTGCCGTAGAAGACAAGGTCGTTCTCGTGTAATATGTGCACGTAGATAGTTTAAACGGAAATGTGACTCATGAAACTTTTGTTGCAGGCAGCATTGCGCACAAGAAAACATCTTGTGCTAATTCTTGTTACCTTTGGTACATTAATTTTACTTACTATAGCTAGCCAAATGGAAATGTTTGCTCTAGGTATGCTTTCCAACAACGGTTCGGATTTTTTTGCTCTTTTTTCTCCAGCCGATCTTCCAAACCAAGCCTCAGAGGTTTCTTTAGGGGATGTTCAGAATAACTGGCATCTCATTCAAAATGAACAGGGTTTGATCACCAAGCAAAGTGCTGCCGCTTACCTGACAGTGAAAAAAGAAACTAATCCACTAAA
This sequence comes from Chlamydiales bacterium, assembly GCA_040382555.1. GTDB lineage: Bacteria > Chlamydiota > Chlamydiia > Chlamydiales > Rhabdochlamydiaceae > VGMB01. The sequence continues at coordinate 11,102 of JBEIFG010000040.1, forward strand.
CTGGTTGCTTGCTATTTTTCGAAAAAAATTAGATTTCACCAGTAACATTCTATCTTTAGTTATGTTTCTTATGGGTGTGGCAATTTTTAAGGCTGTATGGCTATTTGCTAGTAGATATGCCACCCAGCTCCTATCTATTCGTATCAGTAGAGATCTTCGACAACAATATTTTGAGCACATCCAATCTCTTCCTATGAGTTTTTATCAGCAGTACAATATTGGTAGTCTATCTTCGAGAGTAGTAGGAGATGCTGGGCAAATTGCTGTCTCTATTAATTCATGGCTTACTAACTATCTTCAAGCTCCATTTACCGTAGTTAGCTGCCTATCCATGTGTTTTTACTTATCTTGGCAGCTTTCTTTAGTGATTTTTGTCGGCGCTCCATTAATATTTATTCCTATACGTATTTTATCGTCTCGCATAAAAAAAGTTTCAAGGCAGCTACAGTCC
>JBEIFG010000041.1:0-11173 GCA_040382555.1 Chlamydiales bacterium
AATAGCTAGCTTCTTGATTTTTTTGATCCCACAAAAATAAGACCCAGACCGGCTACTAGCGCAACCACAGATCCCATACGCATCAAGGTAACTATTTGTTGGTATTCTGCAATGGTTGCCTGCGCACTACTTACATTTTGCTGCATAGCACTTGATTGCTTTGCATCTCTTATTCGATTTCTCGGTCTTTCAATAAGCTCAGGGGCCTCATCGCTCATTTTTTGCTGAGCCTCCATAAGGTGTTGCTTTTGAGCTAACAGCTTAGACTCCCAGGCATTGGATAAAAAATAAACACCTACTGCTCCTAAAATAAGAACCCATCCTAATGTAGACTTCATTTTCAGCCCTCTTTATTTAAATATGGGTGTATCTTTTTTTGGAATTATGAGCAAACTTCTTGTTGTAAAATCAGCAAATTTTTCTCAACTTCTTCTTTGACATCCTCAGGAAGGTATGAGCACCGATTTACTCTTTCAAGCGCGGGGCGAATTTCAGGATACTTTCGTAGAGCAAGACATGCTCTTGCTAGAAAATAATCTAGCTTCCAATCATAGACTGCATCCTCTTGGTAAAATGGAATACCCTGGTGCGTTCTTGGGGCCTTGACAAGTATATCATAGGAAGATGGATACTGATGGATGGTTTGATAAAATGCAGCAAGATAAAATAAAGCCTCAGATCTGTGAGGATTTAAATAATAAGCTTTAGCATAGCTATCTATAATGAACTGCTCTGACTTGCCAAAGTGTTCTGCTAATTTACCAATGTACAAATGGGAAATATATAGCTCCCGAGGATCTCCACCTATAAGACACCGTTTTTGAAAATGATCGAGAGCTTTATCTGGCTGATTGGCATTCAAAAAGCACACCGCAAGAAAAAATCGATATCTAGCATCAGTAGGATCATTCTCTAGTGCTTTCAAAAGAATTTGTGCATCTTTTATGTATTTACCCGGATCTTGAGACCTGGCACCCCTTTCAGTGTCTGAAAAAATATACAACCCTGGCATCATTTCTTTGGTGACAGGGCTTGAGCAGCTTATGGTTTCATGGATTACCCCTACCCAAGACCAAGGCATATCATTACGCACTAGAAACCATTTCTCTGCCGAAGAAGCCCCTTTCTGTTTTACAAGAATGGAGTAAATATCCTTATTTAAATCGGGTAGAATGAATTCATCCGCAACCCTCAATGTTTCATCGGCATCTATAAATAAAGTATAATCTGCCCTATTCTTAGCCAGAAGGTAGGCCCCGTTTCGATTTTCTGAAAAATTGACCCAAGCTTGATGATGAAATTCACCAGGAATTCCCGCCAGGTGCCTTTTGACCACTTGCTCAGTAGCATCAATGGAACCAGTATCTACAATGATCCAATAATCTATAAATTTTTTCACAGAGTCTAAACATTCCCCTATAGCAGAGGACTCATTTTTTACGATCATATTCAGACAAACTGTTTTTTTACTGGATGAATTTACCATGAAGGGGTCTGGTTTTTGAAATATAAAAAATTACACTAACAATGTTTATGCATTTTTAGCATTAAAAAAAGGTTTACTAAATTCAGATCTATCTATGGTAACTAACGTTTTTTCAGGCCTATTAGTAAAAAGAAAGAAGCTTACCTTCCTTGCACAGATTGCACGCACTACCTCTGATTGAATCAGTTGAATAGATTGAAATGCTAAGCCCTTTTTGCCAATCCTTGCCATGGTATACGCTATCTTTTCATGCACTCTATCCTGGTCGTAATGCATTTCTACCAACGGAAAAAGAGAAAGCGCGTACCTAAAGGCTCCTTCATCTACAAGCTGCATAACCGCATAGCTGTACATGTAGCTTTTTTGTATCTTTTGAAACGATGATTCAGCCCAGCAGCAGGCATTATCAAGACCTTTTTGCTTAATTAAATTGGCTAAATGCTCACCCATGTACACTAAAAATCGGTGAGGCTCTTTCATTTCTGCTGCAATACGTCTTAAAGAAAAAAAATCTTTCTGCAAAAGCATCTCTCTCATCACGAGATCACATAAGCTCTCATAATACTTATTATATTTATGTAAAGCATAAGGCTCTTTTAAAAAATTATACTGCCACGCTTTTAATAAAGCAGATATTTCGATAAATTTTCTCTCTTTGGAGAGCTTAGTTACTATTTCTGCAAAAGCTGGATAAAATTCTTTAAGTACTGCGATGACCTGTTTTTCACATTGTTTTGATTGCGCTTCTTTTATTTTGGTATCAAATAAGAAAATCTTAAGATAAATACACTCCACCCAAGAAAAAACTTTTTTCCAAATGTTGGAGCTAAATAAGCAGCTAAGCTTTTCTATGTGGGGCTTGCCAAGTAAAGATAGCAGGTAGGTCATCTCTGAAAAAAACTCAATTTTTGCTTTGGGAAGGGTCCAACTCGTTTGAGAAAAAAATTCTTTTCTTATTTGTAGAATTTTCTCAAATCTTGCCAAGCTCTCCAGGGGAATATCTGCATGATTTAGCCATACATTTAACTGATACCTATCTTTTTGGGTGATTATTTCACCATGTTGAAAACAAGAAGTGAAAATTTTTTTACAAACTATGGATAACCGGCGCACCTCATCCTTGGAAAAAAAAGAGAAGATTTTAGATCTATATAAAGAACTACTGATTATGGAAATGAGGGGTGAGAGCACTTCCTTCTCAGCACCCTCTAATCGAGTATCTAGCCCAAGATCTCTCAATACCTTCAAAGACATACCAATTAACCCCGAGCATAAAAAAAGAAAAAAAATAACTTCCGCTCCCCTTTTAACACAAGAGCTATCCTAAACATCAGACAGGCTAAATACTTCTTTTGCCAGCTGATCATGTAAGTTTACCAAGCGCTAGTTGTTGCGATTTGAATCCAGCACCACACAAAAGTCTTAAAACCGGAATTCTAATCAATGTCGAAATAGTTTCATCTTTATGATAAATTAATATTCTAAATTTATAATTATCTTTGTACCAATATTTTAAAAGGTTAATTAAATGACAAAACCCGTAGACACATTTAATGTTACTAAAAACCCACTTACCTCTAACCTTGTGGCAGATGTAGCACCAAAGCCTCAAGCCTCTTCTTCTATCATTACAAAAAACTGTTGCAGAGCTTTCGGCTTTGCTTGTACAGCTTCTGCAGTTATAGGGGTTCTTTTTGCCACTGGAACTCTCGGTGAGCCACAAAAAAAGCCGGAGCTCCTTCCGCAAGATCCCCTACCTCAGACCACTAACCCGTCATCCTTCCCCACTTACCTCCGCTCTTCCCCCAGCAGCTTAGCACCTACCTCTGGCTCCCCCCAATCCAATCCGCCCTCTAAATTCCCTACTAGTTTACCCCAATCCAAGCAACCCACCCTCTTCCCTACCAGCAAAGAAGCTATAAAAGAAGCAGGTGTAGTCAATGAAACCCCCTACTTCCTGAAAATGACAGATTCGTGGTACAGCGGGATAGGCTGCTCACCCACCCCTTGTTTAAGCCAAATAGCCCCAGATGAAGAGCAGCGAGTAAGTGAGCAAGCAGGATCGGCAAGCTATGGAGGTGGTATTGATTACAATCTTTACTCAGATCAAAACCTCAAAAAATATATTACTCACGTAAGCTTGCGATTTACTGATGATAACGCCAGCCTAAAAGTTACGATGCCCAACAACGGACAAGGAACGGTAGAGTTAGTTCAAGCGTCTCCAAGTAAATACCTTATACAAATGGTTTCATCTCAACCTCATTTCAAACCCACTTCTGCCCCTTCAAAACCATCTTTCCCGACTCTTTTTCCGTCGTCTTTGGCCCCTAGCCCACAGCGCCCTTCCTATCAACCTACCACAGCTTCCCCTTCAGTTTCACATAAGCCCTCATCCAACAATCAGAAAAAAATCGAACTCTCAACCTGGTATATAGACTGGACTTCTTGGTTTAACGGTGCTCCCTACTCAATCCCTTCCAATGTAAATGTAATTAACGTCTTTGTAGGTAAATTTACCCTAGACTCAAATGGTAAACCTACTTTGGGCGGATTCGGCAATTTAAATTCAGACCAATTAAAGGAATTTGTGAATTACTGCAAAAGCCAACCCAAGCCTATTGATGTAAAAGTTTCTGTTGGTGGAGGAGGGGGATCTTATGATAATACATGGAACTCCTTAACCGCAGATAATATCAACGATTATGCCAAGGGCATTATCGATTTTTGTCATGATCATGGTCTGGCAGGGGTAGACTTAGACTACGAAGAATCCCCGACAGTAGCTCAGGAAAAACTGGTCGGACAGCTAATTAAAGCGCTTAAAACGTTTGATCAAGACCTTCAAGTAACTATGTGTGCCAACGCGGGATTTGGTCCAAATTATCCTTGGGAATCTGTGGTAGAAACGATACTAGATAATGCGGTAATCACCAAAGGGGACTGCCCCATCGACTATTTGTATGCCATGACTTATTATAATCCTATGCCTCAAGAGCAACAGTGGGCTTTAGGGTGGAGAGATATGCTAATCAATAGATATAACTGCCCTTCTCAGGCTCTGGCTGTAGGCATCGATTTCTTTGATTCCCATGCCTACGATCCTCTAACCTTTGCCCAGTGGGCCGTAGATAATGGAATGAGTACCGCTGTTTGGGCTGCTAACCCTGCTGATCCCACCAATATTAACTTTATTACATCCCTGCTAGGAAAACTACAACTGCCTTCTTCCGATGCCTAAACTTTAGCCAGGCCCCTTAAGAAAACATCTTAAGGGGCCTGGTTTACCTATGAATTTATACCGGGCTCTAAGGATATCTCATCGAGTACTTGCTCTCGTCGATTCTGAATCGATTGCAATTTTAAATTGATTAGCTTTTGCATATGCGGCATGGGAAGCAAATCTTCCTCTTTAAGAGGAAGTGTAGTAAATGGAGAAGTTTTATGATTTTGTAGATGCTTTAAAATATGAATGTGATCATATAGGTGATCCCCTCCTGTAGGATCCTTTACAGGATACCTTGCTGGACTGAGGGAAATAACGCAGGTAGCTTTCCTAAATACAGAATTAGGGTCATTTTCATATAGATGCTCTGGAATTGAACCCAGGGTTAAAAGATCTAAACTATTTTGATTTCTTTGCGCTTCCAGGAGCTCTCTAAATTTTGGATGGGCATTTTGGTAATCTTTTGTTTGGTGAAAAATATTCGGCTGTAGTGGCATGGGGACCGGCTCCTCCAGAATAGGCATGTCCTCATTTAGGTGCAATTCGTCGTCTTCTATGGAGATGACCGCATTCATGAGTCTATTCACCATTTTTACATCAAAATCAACACCTAGAATAGACAGTGCCCCGCTTGTAGCTTCTAGACTGGCTAAGCGACTAAGGCAATTGTCCAAATCAAAAGGCTCTGCATGGGTTTCTAAAAGATCTTTTTCCCTATAGGCATCCTTTTCGATACATGTTCGAATAAGATCTACCAAAGAAGCTAAAACTTCTTGTTCAGCCACTTCACCCAATTCCTTATAAAAAGACTGTGATCGACAAACGCGGGAAGTAGCTACTGCACAACGGGTAGCAAAAGAAAAAAGTTTTTCTCCTATCTCCCATTCCTTAATATACATTAAATCAGCAGCTGAACTCTCATGTACCATCATCTCCGCTTCATAAGCTGCAAAACCTGCATCAAAAACTCGACCAGCCACCGCTAACATACGAATTGGTAAAGACATCTCCTTATCTTGCAGGATGTCACGATCCCTATTCGTTAATCGTATTAACGCTTTAGTTAGATTTAGCCCCTGAAAAATAATCTGTAAGTTTGATGCCATTGTATGAATTACCTTGATTTTTTTGGCAAAAAAAATTAAATTATTCTCCAATTTTTTTTCAAGAAAAATATTTTATGATCCCTGTAGGAATCGCTGCAAGTGTAGGTGTGGTTAAGACGTGTGCTATGGTGTTCACAGGTATTGCTAAAGTGGGCTACGTCGCCAATTTATCATGGCAAGCGCATAAGTTGATTCATGCCCCTAAGGGGATAGACACCAGGCATGAAAATATCCAAACAGCCCAAGCTACCGTGAAAATAGCTTCAGCTGCAGCTCGATCCTTAGAAATGATTGCAGTCGTATTTGTGCCTGTGGAAGTAAATATGGCCATCACAACTACAGCTACTGTTATCGATCTCGCAAACATCCTGATATGTCGATTGACTAAAGAAGATCCCTCATCCCTAGAAGATTTAGCGATAGTGATAAGAGTGGCCCAATGTGTGTTTTTTGTGAGCTCAAACTTATTCTGCCCTGAAATGATGAAATCTAAGGTATGGGAACTCCCATGTTCAGTGGCTTATGTAGTATATGAGTACCTCGCTGGAGATCAAGCTGCTTCAATCAAAAAAAAACTCAAGCTATTCAGTACAATCAACTACCTCCTCCATCCTCAAGTGATTTCTTTTGACCATCTCCAGAATATTCAGCTACTTACTAAAAATCCTTTTCCTGTCTCCATCTGGGGAACAAGTCAGCTCTGCTGTATCTCTAAATTACCTCTGCGATATGTATTTGTAGTTAAAGGCACTGAAAATTCACCTCATCCTGTTTGCTATGAAGAATCGGAAATAACACAATGGATGGATACTCATGCTGGGGAAAGCCCCCCTGGTTGGCCCGAAAATATTGCCTATGAAAGGTCTAATGCCACTGCATTTACCCAAGAGCAAATAAAGGTGGATGTTCATATAGAGTCTTTAATCAGTTCCCTGCTTGAGCTAGATCATACCCACAGTATAGAAGATTTGCACTTCAATCCATTTTATTTTCTTTGGGGGGATACAAAGTATCGATGCTCTATTAATGATACTCCCCTTAGGTTTGCGTGCCTGCTCAAAGGAACTTCTAAACAACCTGTTTTTTTTGAAAGGGAAACGATTAAAAAACACTTTAGAGAAAGCACAACTAGACCAAGACACTGGCCTCAAGACATCAAATATTGTATGGAAAATGTAGAACACTGCGCAGAGGCACAAAAAGAAATTGACGCAAGATTGAATTATCTATTGATGATACTCAAAGAGAAAGATCCATTTAAAAGACTTCGTATAGAAATTACTCAAGCCAAAAGTATTAATGATCTTCAGTGGGTTCCCTCTTTTATCGACATAGAGGAAAATCAGCCTCCCTTAATTTGCCCCATTGAGAAAAGACCTATACGTTTTGTCATTGGAGTGGCTCATCCAAACAATAAGTATACATTTTACGAAAAAAGTGCTCTGACTCGCTGGATTCAATCCGATTGTACTATGCCTCCAAATGAATGGCCAAAAGGGGTTGACTACCTAGAGCAAAGATCAGATCCACATAAATCAAAACAGTTGTTATTCCAGGCTTCTGAAGTACAACAGATTATCGACAACTGGCTGTCTAGATCGTATGAAACCCATCAATTAATCTTTAAGCTCCAAATCACAGATAGCAAAAGCGCCGCTCTTTTTTTAAAATTACATGCTATTACCAATCCTCTTAGTAAAAAACCGATTCCAGATTTAAGTACCCCTATCTGCATAGATTCCTTCAGCTTCAATCCCTTTTCACAGCCTCTTTGGGGTAAAGACTTTGTCTGTCCTATTCACCAGCACCCAATAAGACATGTAGTGGTAGTGAGGGGAACGGAGAGCTCTGCACACCCAATATACTTTGAAAAGACAGCTATCGAACATTGGATAAGAAATCACCAAACACCCCCGTCTTGTTGGCCAGACGGCATTAAATATTCTCAAGAAAATATCGAAGGTAGCACACTAGCCCAAGAAAAAATCAACCAAAGACTTACGTTCCTTTTTGAACTAGTTACATCAGACCATTTGTCTGCAGCTACTTCCATGACAAATCAAGATACTCTGAATGCATGGCTCTCCAATTTTTCTCTTAAAATGAAAAAGGTATTTACTTTAAAGATCCCCAATAAAGATATGGCCACTCTTTTTATGAGATTATACGATTTAAAAAATCCGTTGAATGAAACTTCCATTATTGGTCTAGAGACCTCAGCCAGCATCGATCAATTTTCTTTTAATCCCTTTTCAAGGTATCTTTGGGGTCATGATCTAATCTGTAATCTCCATCAACACCCTCTTCGATTTGCTTCTGTAGTCAAAGGAACCGAAAATTCTATGCACCCAATTTACTACGAAAAAGCAGCTATCGAAGATTGGATGATGAAAAAACAAGCTCCCCCTCCCAGCTGGCCTCAAGATGTTTTATATAGTAAAGATAATATCATCAGCTGCGCGGCAGCTCAGAATAAAATCATTCAAAAATTTGCATTTATTTTAAAAATCTTAAGTACCACTGATATTTATAATAAATCTGTTACAGAGGTGCTAGAGCATGCAACGATGGAAAGCCTTCCCTGGATCCCTAACTTTATAGCGCAAGAAGCTATTCAATATCCGTATCGATGTGCTACTTCCCAAAGGCCTATCCGTTTTATTTGTGCTTTACGAGTAGATAGCGACCCTCAAGTGTATTTTGAAAAATCAAATATCATGCATTGGATAGCTCTATATCCTTGCAAGCGCCCTAAAAGCTGGCCTGATCAAGTTCCTTATGATCCATCCCTTCTTATCCACTGCCCTGATCTGCAAAAGGAAATTGATGATGAGCTCAATGCATTGCTTGTTGGTTTTCAGCAAACTTTAAGATCGCTTGAAATGATGGATTCTTAATGGAATCAAGGAATCACAAATTACACTGTTGAGATACATTTTCCAAAATAAAATAGTGTGTATTTCTTCTTTTTCTACAGAAAATTTCATAGAGAATTCTGACTCTAACTCTCAAAGAAACAACAAATTGCGCTTGTGATTTATGTAAAAATCTATATATTCCTCCCTTCTTAAATTTTTTAAGATAATGTAAAGTTCAAGGAGAATCCACATGATCCCAGCGATTTCTAATTTTGTCACCCTAGAGCAATTCTATAGAGTTGGCTTAACCATCGGTCAAGCTGTTTCCGTTATTCACAATCCAAAAGCTCGGATACCCGCCTATCAACTAGAGCTTAATTTTGGAGAAGATTTATCCAGAGAGCACAAAGCCCTTTGTGGAAAAGATCGATACATTAGTTCTGCACAACTTTGCTCAAATCACAAAATTGATGAAATTTCTCAGCAGCTTTTACTTTGCGTATATAATTTTCCACGCAAACAAATCGGTAAAATGATGTCTGATTGTTTAGTTACAGGAGTCCAAAAACAATTAGCAACACCCGATGAACGAAGAGAAACTACCGTTTTCATTACCCCCTCTTGCCAAGTTCCCTTAGGATCCACAATGACCCTTTTAGGAGAAATAGGATACTACAGCTCCAATCCTAGAGATCTTTCTTGGGAAGACTTTACTCAATTTGACTTTCGAATAGGAACAGTGGTATCACCCTCTAGACCCTTACGTGAACCCATATCTGAGGATATAGATCCTGTTATTCCTAAACATATGCAAATTGATTTAGGTGACGAGGGTATTCATGAGGCTGTAGGATTTTTAAGAAATGAATTAGCTCAATGTGAGTTGGTTGGTCACCAAGTTATGGTATTAACCAATCTACTTTCCTCTGAAATCTCTGAAGTTTTGGGCGATGCATCGGCTACCGCAGTTATATGTACCATTGCAGGAAGAGCCTTGCTTCAGCCTGCAAGACAAGTAGAAAATGGATTTAAATTAGCATAAGGAGAAAATCAATGTGTTTACCTATACAAAAAACTATCTGTTCCAAGCTAGCAACCCTCGCTTCGCTACAAAGACCCCAAAATTCATTCCACCAATATCTATGGAAAGGACAAACTCGATCCTTATCTCTTCTTGGACTTAAGGATTCCCATATTTCCCAGGATCCTTTATCTCCAAGATCTTCTGAGGCCAAAAAAACTACCGCGGCTGATATAAATGAGCGGGGAACTGCTATTATCGAGGAGCTGCGCAGCGCGGTAAATATACATTTTCCTCTTCATCCTTTTACGCATAAAGTCTCAGCTGGAAATTCGGAAGAGGTCATGGGCAAATATATGGCCATGTCACAGGCATTTCCATTCATTCAAGCCGGCGCCTACAAAGACCTTGTCTTAAGAGCCATCCATAGATCCCAGCCCATATCAGAAGAGGTTGAAAAAACTTTTGTTATCGGAACCTTTCTTTGCTGGGATGAGACTGGAAGTCAATATTTATTGCAGCAAGAGGGAATGTCCGCTCTACCAAAAATTTTAGACACAAAAACTCAATTTCATGCCAATTTGCTTCGCAAAGACTTGCAAATTATCTTCAACCATACCGTCGAGCCTAATTATTGCAGTGATACCCAGACCTACCTACTTCAGTTAATGAAAAAATTAGGAGCAAGCAATAAACTAGAGCGCAGCGCAATGATGGTTGCTTTTGAAATGCATGCTGAGAGAATGATTCAAGAACTATGGAAGTCACTTGCAGACTCCCATTCATTACAAAAAGAAAATTTAATTTATTTTGAAGCTCATGTAGGAGGAGATGATCCAGCTGAGGCTTATCACGTTGCTTTAACCCAAAAGCTTGTGCAAGATCTAGTCAGCCCCAAAGAGAAAGAAGAATTCTTTCGCTTCTTTATGGAATCTTACGCTTTGAATGTATCCTGGTGTGAAACAATTTGTAAATAATTACCCCTTAAAAAAATATATGACTTTTCAACCCGTTTATTTCCCCACAGAACAAAAAATAATAGATTTTTTAAATGCTCATCCCTTTTCTGAGGACAGTGATGCGCAACAAATCTCTGAAATTATAGCAAAAACTTTTGCTAAAACCGTGTACAAGCCAGAAGAAATTTCTTTAAAAATCCAAGAACTGCACAAAAAAAATCAGCTAACATTCCCAAAGTGTATTACAGAAACTTGTTTTTTTCTTGCCAGCATTCACGGAGCTCTTGAAGACTGTGTGATTTCTTCTAAACTTCCCCAAGCTGCAATTTTTCAAGATAACGGTAAAATCAATAGGGAAGCCCTTGAAAATGCACGAAAAAATTGGAGGGAAATTTTAGAGCAAGAAACCCTGAAAAGCCAGGAACTATCCAATCAAACTTCCCTAAAGGTTCTTTTATGGATCACCACGGCAGCATTAACGGGCGTTTTAGTTAAAAATACCTTTTTTAAGTAATAC
>JBEIFG010000042.1:0-10826 GCA_040382555.1 Chlamydiales bacterium
CATAGGCCTGATCAACAAATTCAGCGAGTCGGAAGAGGAAATGGTTCAAAGCGCGGAAAAACATGTTGTCGCGGTAGCAAAGGTGATAAATCTAGAAGAGGATATAAAAGAAGATACGGTCATGAAGGTGGTCAGCTTCCACTTTATAGACGTATTCCGACTAGGGGTTTTACTAATGCTAAATTTAAAAATAAAATCTTTGTGTTAAATCTTCATGATATCGAAGATCTTTTTGAAGATGGCGAAAAAGTAAACATGGAAGTCCTTGTAGAAAGAAGAATTGCTCCTCAGTACTACACTGGCGGATTGAAAATACTTTCTATGGGTGATTTAACTAAAAAAGTAGAAATAGAAGCGTTTGCGATTTCTTCTCAAGCACAGGAAAAATTGAAAGCGGCGAACATACCGTTTAAAGTTCTTGCTGCTGAATAGTTGGACCCAAATACTACATTAGTAACGGAAGTTTCTCATGATTCAAGGAATAAAAAAGATTTTCTTAATTGAAGAGCTTAGAACTAAAATTATCTTCACCCTTTTAGTTCTTGCTGCTTGTAGAATAGGTGCATTTGTACCTGTTCCTGGGATAAACGGCTCCGTTACTATTGAATTATTTAAGAGCGTTAGCGGTGGAGGACAGAATTTATTTCAGCTCATGGATGTTTTTTCAGGTGGCGCCTTTGCTCAAATGACTATATTTGCACTAGGTGTCATGCCATACATCTCTTCATCTATCATTATGCAACTTTTGATGGCTCTTATGCCCTCATTACAGCGTGAAGTTAAAGAGAATCAAGATGCTGGTAAGAGAAAACTTTCTAAATGGACAAGAATGCTAACTGTTCTTCTTGCGCTTTTCCAATCTTGCTTATACGCAAAATATGCTCTTCAGTTGAATGCAACTTCTACGGGTATAATAGTTTCTCAGTTCACAGATCACCAATTTTTTGGTATTCCGCTATTATTTTACATTGTCGTCATGTCAACTATGACAGCTGGTACAATGATATTAATGTGGCTTGGTGAACAGATATCTTCAAGAGGTATAGGAAATGGAGTTAGTCTAATAATCACTCTTGGAATCCTTTCCTCATTACCAAGAACAATAGGAAATATTGCCAATCAATTAAACTTAGATTCACAGGAGATTGGTCAGCTTACTTTCTCAACTCTTGTTGTATTGTCCATAGTTTTTGTATCAATAATAGTAGGAACTATTTTAATTATCCAAGGTCAGCGTAAGATTCCTCTTCAGTATGCAAGAAAAAATGTCTATTCTGATGAGCAGTCTAGTTCTGCTTACATACCCCTAAAAATAAATTATGCTGGTGTAATACCTGTAATATTCGCAAGTTCCCTTCTTATGTTTCCAGCTACAATAGTACAATTTTTAGGAAAGTCTTCTTGGGTTAGTAATTTTACTTCATGGTTATCTCCGGGTAGTACTGTCTATACATTTTTATATATATCCTTAATTTTATTTTTTACTTATTTTTGGACTGCTACTCAGTTTCATCCAGAGCAAATTGCTTCTGATCTTAAAAAAAATGGTGCTTTTATTCCGGGCGTTAGGCAGGGTAAACCGACTCAAGATTTTTTAGAGTCCACTATGAGCAAGATTACTTTTGCTGGTGCAATATTTTTAGCCATTATTGCAATCTCTCCTACCTTAATTGGCAAATTTCTTGGCGTGGATCAGACTATAGCCTATTTTTTTGGTGGTACCTCCTTACTGATTATGGTCGGAGTTGTTTTAGATACTACAAAGCAGATTGAGTCTCATCTTTTGATGAAAAGATATGATGGTTTTATGAGTAAAGGAAGAATTAGAGACCGTTAAGCAAAATTAAAATTATTTATTTTATAATTTTGACTCTTCATTGAGTCATAAACTTGTAAATTATCAAGTCATCTGATAAATTTTATAACAATTTAGAATAAAAGACTAAAAAAGGAAAATTTCATGCCTAGAATTATTGGTATAGACATACCAGATAATAAGCGATTAGAGATTAGTCTTACTTACATTTACGGTGTAGGAAGAAAACTTTCAAATGATATCATTGAAAAGCTTGGCTTAGATAAAAATATGAAAGCACACAGTCTTTCAGAAGATGATATTGCCCGTATCAACTCCGTTTTAACATCAGAGTATGCTGTTGAAGGGGATTTAAGAAGACAAATTCAAAACAACATAAAGCGATTGATAAGTATTCATTCCTACAGAGGTATGAGACATAGACTAGGTCTACCAGTTCGCGGTCAAAGAACAAGAACGAATGCAAGGACGCGTAAGGGTAAGAGAAAAACTGTCGCTAATAAGAAGAAATAATCAATAAGGAGTTTATACCTTGGCTAAGCAGGAATCAAAAAATCAATCAGCCAAAAAGACTGGTGTTAAGGTTAGAAAAAAAATTACAAGAAACGTACCAAGTGGAATCGTTTTTGTAAAAGCCACTTTTAACAACACAATAGTTTCTATTACAGATTTGACAGGAAATGTCGTTTCTTGGGCATCCGCTGGAAAAGTTAATTTTTCAGGATCAAGAAAATCATCTGCCTATGCGGCTACTGTAGCAGCACAAGATGCAGCTAATGCAGCTATGGCTCTCGGAATGAAGGAAGTAGAAGTAAATCTGTCAGGACCTGGCGCTGGACGTGAGTCTGCTGTAAGAGGATTACAGAGTGCTGGATTAGCAGTAAGTGTAATTAGAGATACAACTCCAGTTCCACACAACGGTTGTCGTCCACGCAAGCGCAGACGCGTTTAATTTAAGGCTTCATTCTGGAAGGTAGTTAAAATTCCATAGGAGAAATTAGTCATGGCAGTAATGTACGGCAACTTTGAATTGCCAAATAGAATCAAAATTGATGAATCAGTTAGAAAAGAAAATTTTTTAAGATTTATCGCAGAACCCTTTGAAAGAGGTTTCGGGCATACTATAGGTAATGCTCTGCGTAGGATCATGTTGACCTCATTGGAAGCACCAGCAATAGTGTCTGTTCGTATTGAGGGAGTTCCTCATGAGTACATGGCTGTTGAAGGCATCATTGAAGACATGACTCATGTAGTTCTAAACCTTAAAGGAGCCCTCCTTAGAAAACTTCCCATGGATGACGAGTCTTATTCTCGTGAACCAAGGATAGTTTCTAAAATACTGGATGTTACACCTGAGTTGCTTGAAAAGGGTAATGGACAGCACATTGTGACACTTAAAGAGTTAATGGTAAATTCTGATTTTGAAGTTGTTAACCCTGATATGAAAGTTTTTACTGTTACAAAGCCTATGACAAAAAAAGTGGATATCAAGGTGGCTACTGGACGAGGATATGTTCCTTCTGAACGCCATTCTTTTGAAACAAAAGTGGTCGATGAAATTGTCATGGATACAGCGTTTTCTCCTGTAAGAATGGTAAATTACTTCGTAGAAAATACGAGGGTTGGACAAGATACAGACTATGATCGTCTTATTATCGAAGTGCAAACTGATGGACGTGTGAAACCTGAAGAAGCCTTAACATTTGCTACTCAAATCGGCGTTCTACATTTGCAAATGTTTGATCAAATCAAATTGCACTCTATAGCATTTGACAAGGGTGAGTCTGAAGTCAACTCGGATAGAGATGCAATGATGGCTAAGCTAGCGCTTAAAATTAATGAAATTGAGTTATCTGTCAGATCAACAAATTGTCTTTCAGGGGCTAATATAGATACGATAGCTGAACTCGTAGTTATGCCTGAGATTGAGATGTTGAAATTTAGGAACTTCGGTAAGAAGTCTCTAAATGAGATTAAGGCGAAATTAGAAGAGATGGGACTCTATCTTGGTATGGATCTTTCTAAGTTCGGAATTAATCGCGATAACGTAAAAGATGTGATTCAAGAATATATTAACCAAAAAATAGGAACTGAAGCATGAGACATGCTAAGCATACTTTCAAAATCGGGAGAACGAGTTCCCACAGAAGATGTCTTATAGCTAATATGCTCAAGTCTCTAGTTGAGCATGAAAGAATTGAGACAACTGTGACTAAAGCAAAAGAGCTAAGAAGACATGCTGACCGTCTTGTAACTCTGGCAAAAAAGAATACTCTCGCAAGCAAGCGTCAAGTTATTTCTGATCTTATGATCCGCTATAATGCTTTAACTCCAAAAGAGGCGCGAGAAGCTAAAAAAACCAACAGCAAAGAGCATTTCAATGGCGATAGAATCGTGGTTGGAAAGCTTTTTGATGATTTAGCAAAAAGATTTGCTACAAGAAATGGTGGATATACAAGAATTATAAGAAAGGCTCAGCGAGTTGGTGACAATGCACCTACATGCTATATTGAATATTTATCAGAGTAGTATCTTCTAAATTCCAAACGCTTCCCTCAGGAAGCGTTTTTTTTCATCATTCTATTTTTGTTTAATCTTTACATTTCCGCTTCTCTTTACTATTATCAAAGCGACAGAGGACTTTAGTCTTTTTACAGTTGTTTGCTAAGGAGAGAATTATGCCTATAAGGGTGGCAATTAATGGTTTTGGTCGTATTGGTAGACTGGTTTGCCGTTTGCTTGCAAATAAAAATAAAGATTTTGAAATTATAGCAATTAATGACTTAGTGCCAGCTGATAATTTAGCTTATTTACTCAAGTATGACTCTATTCACAAAAAAGCAAATTTCTCCATTTCATCCGAGGATGACTCTCTTAGCATTGATCACAAAAAAGTCAAAATTTTTTCAGAAAAAGATCCCTCTTTGCTTCCATGGAAAGATTTAGCGATCGATTTTGTAATAGAATCTACTGGCCATTTTACACAGCTAGAACAAGCAAGTAAGCACCTAAGAGCTGGGGCGCGTAAGGTGATTATCACTGCTCCTGCAAAGGGAGATGTACCCACTTTTGTAATTGGAGTAAATGAGCATTTGTACGATCCCGTTAAGCATCATGTGGTTTCCAACGCTTCGTGCACAACAAATTGTTTAGCCCCTTTAACTAAGGTTTTGTTAGATAACTTTGGGATAGAAGAGGGATTAATGACTACAGTCCACTCTTTGACCTCTTCCCAACCTACTGTTGATGGGCCCTCTAAAAAAGATTGGCGCGGTGGTAGAGCGGCTGGAATCAATATAATACCTTCGAGTACTGGTGCAGCCAAGGCAGTAGGTTTATGCATTCCTGAGGTTAAGGGAAAGTTAACTGGGATGGCTTTTAGAATCCCTACTATGGATGTATCTGTGGTAGATTTAACCGTTAAATTGTCGAAACCTACTACTTACGATGATATTTGTCATGCTATGAAAAAAGCTGCATGTGGTAAGTTAAAGGGGATTTTAGAATATTGCGATGAAGAGTTAGTTTCCTCTGATTTTATTGGTAGTACCGCTTCTTGTATTTTCGATAAGGAAGCAGGTATCGCTTTAAACGAAACATTTTATAAAGTTGTTGCGTGGTACGATAATGAGATGGGGTATTCCTGTCGGACTGTTGATTTAATGATTTACATGTCGCAGCAAGATTAAGATATATACTGAATGTCCTTTTGTAGTTCTTTGAAATTTTATTTATGATTGCGGAGCTTCAATTGACTTAACATAAACTTAAAACAATGGATATAGTACGTGAATTTCACTCGAGAACCAATTATTGAAACAATTATATCACCTAAAGATGGATATAAATTGTGTGTTCGAAGTAGCAGAGGTAGTTCTGCGGAAGAATATTTTGTAGATGCTATTGAAGTAGTATCTTTCGGGAGAGCTTTCTTTTTTAGGAGCTTAGAGCGTCCTAAGTCTTTTTTAGTTCCAGTAACTGACTATGAAGTTGTAGAAGTAAAGGAGACTAGAGTTGCTTTAAAAAATGTAACTCATGAAAGAAATATAAAGATTGGTGGGGGAAGAGAGGCTTCCGTCCGCACGCCTAAAGAAATAGTAGAAAAAGTAGATGAACCAGCTTCAATTTCAGAGGAAGAAGTTAAAGTAGCTTCTAATGAAATAGTTGCGGATGCAGATCCAAGAGCGGATAAAAAACGGGATAGACGAAGACACCGAAGAAGAAGGCTTGCTGAAGAAAGAAGAGAGTGGGTGGAGAAGGAAAAGCAAGACTCGACAAATAATACTTTAGGAGCCCCCGAACAAGCTCATCAAGCTGTTGAAGAAGATTTGGAGTCGCAAGAAATAGCAAAGCCAGCTTCATCCTCTGCGATGTTTGGGACTCTTTTTCCCCCACCTCCTACACTCATATCTGAAACAATTAGTCGTTATAAAGAAAAAGAAGGTTTAGAAGGTGCTTTTTTTTCAAGACAAACACCTGCAGTGAAGTCTGAATCTATACAAGAAAAAAATGATGATGAAACTTCTTCTATTGAGCAAACGGATGAATTTCATGATTCTGAAATTCCTACCGAGGTACCAGAGGTAGAAGTGCAAGAATAAAAAAAATCTCTTGTATCTAATTTTCAAACTCAGTAAACTCTTACTTTTTTCAGTAACACGTGTATTTGTAAGAGTTTCTGAGAATTGATATCTTGCTCGGATGGTGGAATGGTAGACACTGAGGACTTAAAATCCTCTGCGTTAATAGCGCGTGCAGGTTCGACTCCTGTTCCGAGCATACTTGAATAAGTCAGTTTTCTTTCCGTACAGAAAAAGTTTTTTATCGCACTCGTATTCGAGCGCAGGCAACCATGGATCTTACAAATCCTTTTACTTCATCGATCTTAGCAGATTTTAAGGGGCTCCTTCTTCAAGAGAAAACTGCTAATGGCTCTCTGAGGTCTAAATCCACATTTAATCCCCACATTCCGCGGGTCGCCTGCGGCTCAGGGAATTTTTTAGAAATCAACAAATGAAATAACATTTTTTTTAGATAAAAGAGTAGCGTATATCCTTTTCAATAGAAGGATCTTTTATGTTTGCTTGTATATACTTTGGCTCAACGCTATTTACGTCAAAAGCTGATGGCGTTGTCTACATCAGTTCCTCACCAGTTAGGCAAGCCTACAAAAAGGTCTACAATGCGTTGGATTTTTCAGATATTTGAAGGAGAACATGTTTTACTACATCGTACTTTGGATGGGATCAAAGAAATTATTCTTAATGTCAATCCAATGAGATGACATATTTTACAGATTCTTGGCCCGCCGTTTGAAAAAATAAACGCAAGCGCAGCTTAACCCGCGGAATGTGGGTTAATCGATATTTAGCGGCGCTATGCAGAGTATTTGCGATTGCTATCAAAAAATGGGATCGGCTTGAATAAAATCTAGTCTTAAGTTTTTCTAAATATTAAGAGGAAAAACCATTTAAGCACTCTGGTTTAACTAAAAAAACGAGACTATTAGCTGTTTTTAAAACAGTTAATAGTCCTTAGCTCTTGCCAGTTACCTCTATACTACCCTGGCGAAAAAGACACCAACTTCAATAAAGAAGATAAATGTAAACACTGATGCTAAGTAGCCTAATAAAACAAATAATCCATCATCTTCTACTAGACCGAACGCTAAAAATATCAAACTCCAGGCTGAAGTCATATTTGTAAAGGGTATAGGTAGTGGTTGGGCTAATAATATTCCAAGAATAGTAATCAATATGGCATTTACCATTTTGAATACTGGATGTTTTATTACGACTACTATTCTAATTCGTGAAAATTTTTTTAAAAACTTTGAAACTTTTACGCCGCTCTTCGATACCTTTTTTAGGATGGAAGTAGAAATGGTTTTATTAAGAAAGCGCTCGGGTAACCAAACTTGTTGCCTTCCTATAAGCATCCTTATCCCTATAATGCCAATTAAAATGCCAAAGGGGGTTGATAAAGCTGGGAGCTGTAGGGGAGTTGAGAAGGGTATTGATAACATTAATATTAGTAGATCTCTAGCTTTACCAGAAAAAACTTTTAGCATTCTTTCAATAGTTAGAGGAACTTTCTGATTTTTAGCCCCTAAAAATAAAAAAGCATCTTCTAAGCTTCTAACTTGATTTTTTGATTTCAATTTGTACTCTCATTTTTAATTAAATATTATTTTAAATATAAAAACAAATAAAATGTTTTAAAAAATTCAATTTTGATTAAAGTGAACTTAAAGCAAAGTAGGTGTTAATCATGTCTTTTTTTATTGCATTTTACGAGTTAATTATTAAATTAGGCAATAGTTTACAATCTCCATTCCTTTTATTGGTTAGAATATTTTGGGGATTTTGTTTTTTTTCTACTGGCCTAGGGAAGCTTCTTCAAATACCAGAAGTTTCTCATTATTTTTCCACATTAAATATTCCGTTTCCCACAGCAAGTGCCTACGCAGCCTCTATTATAGAAATAGTGGGAGGTACTTGCCTTCTCTTTGGATTTCTTTCCAGACTTGCATCCATCCCTCTAATGTGTAATATGATTGTTGCCTACATTACAGCTGAAATCCTTGCATCCAAAATGTTTTTATATGACCCGATACATTTTATCACTAGAACACCTTTTACTTTTATGATGGCAGCTTTAATAATTTTTATATTTGGCCCTGGTTTTTTTTCTATAGATCATTTTCTAAAAAAGAAAATCTTAGAAAAGAAATAGATAGAGTTGTGCATTTCATTCATGAACTGGTCAATGAAAAGAAAGTTTGAAAAAATTCAGAGCGCAATCTTTTATCTATAGGCTGCGCTAATAAATTTATTCCTACCTTAAAAGTTTCATAACCTAGGTGAGCTAAAGTATTTATAAGAGATTGTTCATCAGATTTTAAGTATTCCAAGAAAATAACTGGTCTGAATTTATGAATAGCCTCTAAGGCTCCATCGATGACCTCTTTTTCCATTCCTTCTACATCAATTTTTATAAAATCAATTCTACCTAATCCAAGTGAGTCTATAGAGACTTGATTAACCGTTCTTTTTTTTGAATCACTTGAAAAGGTCTGACCTATAAATTCAGATCTATCATGTTGTTTTAGCTCTAAACTTCCAAAGGAAGTTGGTAATAGATAATTAGGCTCTGGTATTTCAATTTGTTCACACTTTGAACCCACAGCTACGTTAAATGCCTGGGCATTTAGACAGTTATTTATCGTAATATTTCCAGCTAAAGCGTAAAAAATTCTTTCTTGTGCTTCGAATGAAAATACGACGCCCCATTCATGCATGTGCTTTGACCATTCAATAGTATGAACTCCGATATTTGCGCCGCAATCAATAGCAACAACACCGTCACCATTCATTAAGCGACACTCACTTAGCAGATGCAAAATTAAAGCAACTTCTTCTGGATCATAGCAGGATTTTAGAAATAAACTGGCTCCTACCCCAAAAACATAGCCCTCATTTTCACAGTAATCATTTCGGTTCACAATCATTGTACCATGATTAGTTGAAAGTAGAACAAATGGTGCTGGACGCTCTGTATGCATCATTTTTTTCTCCAGTTTAAGTTTAAAAATTTATAAGAAGCTTATCCTATCAAAAATTCTTTTAAAACAATTTATCCAAGAAAAATACATTTTGAGATTAAGGAATTTATTATTCGCAAAATCACTAAAAAAAAGGGGTTAATCCAAAAGCTTTTAGGTTTTTGCTTTTAGAAAAAATTTTGTAGATATTTATGCTTATTTACCATTTAAAACAATAATTTAAATTTTAACTATTATTTTATAATTGACAGCATAGCTAATTTAGCTTTTCCTTTTTTTTATGTGGGTGCTGTATCTTGTTACCTGGGTTCAAGAAAATAATGCACCATAATTAAGATTATGGGATTCTATAAGCATGAATTACAGAAGACTTAACCAATGAAGAAAGAGAAAAGATCCATGCCTTGGTTAGCCAAGGTAAATCGAACAAATAGATAGCTGAAGAGTTAAATCGTTCTCATACCATAATCTCTAGAGAATTAAAGCGATGTAAAAATCGATTTGAATATTCTCCATCAAATGCATATACCCATGCAGAGAGGCTTACTCCCCAGAGAGGAGCCCAATATAGATACTAGGTCGGAAGTTTGGTATGAAGCAGTTAAGAAATTATTAGAAGATAGCTCTCCGCAGTAAATCAGTAAAACCTTTAAAATTGATCTCTTATGAAACAATTTATAAGTATATCCACTCTACTCTAAAGGGAAAGTTGCGAGGGGTTTTTACCCACCCATCTAAGATCTAAACGAAAGGCTTAGGAAAGATCAATCTCACGTACATGCAAAGAGAAAACAAATAACAGATGCCACTCCTATATCAGAAAGGCCCCAGGAAGTTAATGATCGTAGTGTGCCTGGGCATTGGGAGGGAGGCCTTACCGTTGGGAAGAATCACAAGAGCGCCTTAGGCACTCTTGTGGAAAGAAAGACGAGGCTGGTCATCCTTAATCCTGCCCAGTAACAGGCATTGTACAAGTTCCACCAGAAACTTTTTCAAGCGAGTTTTTAGTGTTTGCATTTATTTCAGGTAAGACGAGATATTGGTTGTTTTCAGTATTTTCAAGAATAGTAATTTTACAAGAATCTTTAACGTTTAAACCTTCAGCTTTGAGCGTGTTTTTTGGGTCATTTTTAAGTTTTTTCTTAAAATTTTCATCTCTCATAGCTTTTTCTATTACCTGTTTCCATGCAAAAAAAAATTATATTTAGCAATCCCTATTTAGAAATTTATTGATTTTAAAAAAATAAAAAAAAATTCATTGGAAATTTATTTTAATTTTGTCATGGCTGGATTCAAGTTTTTAATGCACCAACTAGTCTTTTAAATTCATGAAGTGGAGTTTTCCAGTTCAAAACCTTTCTTGGCCTAGTGTTTAACCTTTCTTGAGCAAATTTGATTTGCTCTATAGTAACCTTACTAAAATCAGTCCCTTTAGGAAAGTACTGC
>JBEIFG010000043.1:0-10353 GCA_040382555.1 Chlamydiales bacterium
AAATAAAATGTAAGCTAAAGTAGATTCCACTACCGGAATATCCCTCGAAAAACCAGCCCAATACGTCTTTTTATCTAATGTAAACCCGTGATTTAACTCACTTAATCTTTCAATGTTTTTTCGAAAAACTAATATACAATTACCAAAAGAAGTTTCAGGATTTGTGGATACAAAAGCTCCTCGATATAATTTTTCATGTCGCACCTCAATTTTTTTTGATTTAAGAATAGCTTCCAGAGATTTCTTTGAGGTGGCATGATAAAAAACACCTTGAGCGCAGATACTTACATGTCTTGATAAAATGAAATTTTTTTGTGCTAATTCTCGAGCGGACAACCAAGATATTGCATCTTTTTGATGAAAATCTAGCGCTTTATAAACTATTGATGCTAGTTCAGTTCGAACGTTTACGAAACTTTCATAATTATCATAACTAAAAACTCGAACAAACCAATACTTCTCTTCAAGAGAGCTCTTCTTCCACATCCCTTTTAGATTCGCATAAGGAAGTCTTGATTTCCCATTTATTACTTCAGAGGCAACCTTGAGGATTTCATCGGGAGCATTGTCATCATTCTCAGGAATATATGGAACATAAAGATAAGATTTTAGGGAAGATGGTGATATTAAACCCACTAAAGAGCCTTTAATGATCATAACGGCAAACTTCATAACCTCTTGAAAGTGAGCCAGCACTTGTGATGAATTGTACCCTATTCTCCCTATAAGACATCCACCCTTAAAAATTCCAACCCCTAAATGTATCAAAGCATCTCCGGCAGCGAATACTGAAGTAAATACAGCAAAAACTCTTGATATAAGTTCCGATTCGATCCAATGCAAAGTGGATTGAAAACACGAATTCTCCAGGGGCGGAGCCTGCATTGTTAACACCGGATTAATTATGAATTGTTCTGTAAGAGAAAAGGAGGATGAAATCATAAATTAACCTCAAAATATTCAATATATTTTTAAAAAAAATAAATTATATATTAGTAGTTAATTACTGAAAATTAAAAAAAGCCTGCTTTAATACAGACTTTTTAATAAAAAATTCTAAGAATCGGAAAGCATTTGATCGGCTATTTCCTTTGTCAACTTACCATCTACGGCAGAATTTAATTTCATTACCGCTTTCATAACAAAACCAAGATCTTTTTTTGTTTTAGCTCCGCATTCTTGAATTGCCTGCTGAACTAAACTTCTTGTTTCTTCTATAGATGGTGCTTGAGGAAGAAACTCTTTGACAATAGCAAGCTCTGCTTTTAAGGGCTCAGATATATCAGGTCGTTGAGCAGATACAGCCTGTTGAAAAGCTTCTTCTAAACTTCCATAATATGTTTTAAAAAGTTTTATTACTTCTGTATCGGGTAAAGTTGCTCTAGCGTCTACAGCTAATATTTTAGATTTAAGCATCCGAAGAGTTCCTAGCCTAATTTGATCCCTGCTTCTCATAGCCTCTTTGATACCATCATTAATTGTTTCTATTATCATCTTAATATCCTCGTATTTTTTCTAACTGGAGTGTTTTTTTCATTTGGGAAAAATAAAGTAAACTGGAATTTTATTTTTCTCCACCGAAAAAAAAAGATCTTTCCACCTTATGATTTTGCTAAATTTTTTTCTTTAAGTGTTAAAAAATAAATAGCAATAAGCAAAATCACACATCCCAAAATTTGACCCCATAAAGCATTTCGTCCAAAAATGACCCAATCAAGAACATAAGTTAATGCAGGCTGTACCAACAGTATAAGACCTGAAAAAGAAAGAGTGATTTTTTTTATAGCAAAAGTGATTAACCACCAACCAATTACCTGACTAAACAAGCTATTTAAAACAATATACAAAGCGCTTTTGGGACTTACGATAACAAATAAATTTTTATCTACAAACCACATAAAAGCACCTAAAAGAATGCTTGCAACCAAGCAAACCAAAGATAGAATTGAAGAAGGAGAATACTTTGAGCATTCATCCGTCAGCTTCTTCAAAAAAAATAAATATACTGCATAGAATAACGAAGCTAGACCTCCAAAAATGATTCCATATAGTTGTTTGGAAGTAATCTCTTGAAACAGTGGATATACCAGCAAAACAATACCCATTCCCATAAGGAGTAACACCTTCCAAAAAAAAGTACTGGGACGTTCTTTTAAAAAAAACCATCCAAAAAGCATTAAAAAAATAATTTCCAAATTCCCAAGTATAGTGGCTAACCCAGGACCTATACTTAAAATACTTTGATTCCAAGTTAAAAGATCTAAGTTAAGTCCTAGCGCGGCACAAAAACATAGCGAAGCAGCCGCCTGCTTAGGAAAAGATTCTTTCTTGATCAAAGTGATTAAACACAAACAAATACCTCCTATGAGCATGCGATAAAAAGTATTCGCTATGGATCCGATTTGAGATGCCTCAACAAAAAATGGTCCTATAGAAATAAGCACACATCCTAGCAACATGGAAAAAACAGGAGATTTTTTTAAATAGGACTCTAAAGCTCTTTTCACAAAAATCCCCTGTTTTTTGGAATCAAAAATTCATATTTGCATGATCAATATTTATCTGTTAAATCTTAAAATGAAAATAATACCCAAATCTTAATCTACAAATAAATTATAAGGTTATCCTATGACTCGATCCTTCTTAGTTTTAGCTAGCGTATTCCTACTTTTTATGAATATTGAAGGAAGAGAACTTAAGGGCTACCTTTCTCAAGAAGAGATCGAGCTTTTTCATAAACAAGGTTATTTAAAAAAATCGAATTGTTTAAATGGAAATGAAATGGTCTTGATTCAACATCACGTCAATGAAGCGATAAGAAAAGCTTATGAAAAGTCTCGAGAAGAAACCTTTAAAGATTTCCAGTTAGAACATTTCTTTTTTCTTGAAGGCTCTCGTGTTGTACTTAATACAAAAAAAGCTATTGCAAGAATCAATGGTTGTTGCGGAATAGAACCTGATTTATCACAGTTTATCCAATCTCCTAAAATACTTTACACATTTTTTGAGCTTTTAGGCACTAACGATCTTGAACACCTCATCGCACAAATTCATCCTAAACTACCTGGTGATCAAGTAGCCTTTCCAGCTCACAGAGACATAGACTTTCGTAAATCCTTCGATCCGGAGTGGCAAGATATTTTAGGTAATGGGAGCTGGGTGATATGTATATTACCCATAGATCCTATGAATCAAAATAATGGAGGTCTTTGGATTGATCCAAAAAGTTTTAATGAATCATCTTCAGATATGGATATTTTTTGGGTAGATGCCCAACCTGGCGATTTATTCTTTTTACATCCCTACATACTGCATGGAAGCGGACCTAATGAATCTAGGGATGCTAGCCGTAAAACCTTACTTACAGGCTTTTGTGCCTATGGAGCAAATCATAGAGCGTATCCCGGCGCACAAGTAAATAAAAGATTTACCATTTTAGACAATGGTGAAATACAAGAGACCAATACTCCTTGGAGTGTTACTTCTTTTATAGGTTTAGGTCAGGGTCACTGATCCTAGTTTTTTATAAAACCTAAAATACCTAATTCTATAGGAGCCAGTGTATAAACTAGAGAAAAATTCTCTTTTTTTAGAAGCGCTAAAAGCCCCTCAGCCTCCTCTTGTGCTAAATTAAAAACCACTTCAACAGGTAAATGAGCTCCAAGCTCAAAGAAATGCTCTTCATGAAGGATCCCTTGTCTTCCGTAGCCGGCTATCCCACGAAAAACGGAGCCTCCCTTAATATGGTTCTTTTTTGCAAACTCTAAGAGCCACTCATAAACAAGGACCCCTTGATGCTGTTGATTTTCTTCTGTATAAATTCTTAAACTTACTGCCTTCATAGTTCTATCCAAAACATAGTTTCATAAAATAAATACCTGCTATTGTTGCCAGTAGGCTTCCTAGCACATGTGATAAAGTTGCAACCACGCCCCATACATATTGTTCCTGAAGAATTAAACTAGTTACTTCACCAGAAAATGTCGAAAAAGTGGTTAGTCCTCCTAAAAAACCCGTTGCTATGAAAAGACGCATAGTACCAGACAAAATAGCATATTGCTTGGTAAAAGAGATAAATAATCCCATTAAAAAACCACCGATAAGATTCGCAAATAAAGTACCTAGGGGTAGGGTTGGAAATAAAGAATTTAAATTTACACCCAACCAAAAACGAAATAACGCACCTAATGATGCTCCTAATGATACCACAAGAATCGTCCACAAGCCCATAAACACCCTACACTCTCAAGAATTTCACATTAAAGCTTTTTTAATTTCCCTTCAAACCTCTAAAATTCGTATCGTCGATTTGTCTTATCCCTATAAAATGCAATCTTCTTGCAAAGGTATACCATGTCTATAATTACTCTTATTATTTTTGGTTTAGTTTATTTTGGAATGATTGTCGGCAATTTACCTGGACTGGCCATTGATAGGGCGGGTGTGGCTTTACTTGGAGCTATTTTATTTATTTCTTTTAGTCAACAACCTTTATCCGAAGCTATTCAATATGTAGATCTTTCAACCATAGGCATTTTATTTAGTTTTATGGTTATTTCTGCACAATTTTATTTTAGCGGTTTTTATACCCATCTTGTCCAAAAATTGATCTGCTGGCATTTAACCCCCTCACAACTGCTATTTGCAATCATCTTTACATCGGGTCTTTTATCGTCGGTACTGCTTAATGATATCGTTTGCTTAGCACTCACACCTTTGATGATACAGGCCTGTAGGAAAAAAAGCTTAAACCCCCATCCCTATCTGCTAGGACTTGCCTGTTCAGCAAATATTGGCTCTTCTTTAACGCTTATTGGCAATCCACAAAATGTTCTTATTGGGGAGGCTTTAAATATTCGCTTTGGACAATACATGAAGTTTTCATCTGTTCCTTGCCTTCTTGGACTTTTTTTTACATGGGGATTACTGCATCTGCAATTTAAAAAACAGTGGCATAGTAAAGAAGCTTCTATAGAGATAGAAGCCATGCAATATAATTCTTGGCAAAGCTTAAAGGGGATGCTGATCATCTGCGTATTGATACTAAGCTTTTTTTTTGCACCTTTACCCAGAGACCACCTTTCACTGATTGCAGCAGGTTGTATACTTTTAAGTCGCAGAATTTCTTCCTACAAAACTTTGAACTTCATAGATTGGCAACTTTTAGTCCTTTTCATAGGATTATTTATCGTTAGTAAAGGTTTTTTACAGAACAATGATCTAGAGCAAGTAATTAGATTTCTTCAGAACGCCAATATTGATATGCAATCACCTGTTTGGATGTTTATTTTATCAATATTCCTATCAAATACAGTATCTAACGTTCCCGCAGTTATGCTTTTGCTCCCTTTTACTCATTCCCAATCTATGGGTTCATTACTTGCTATTAGCAGTACTTTAGCGGGAAATATGTTAATTATAGGAAGCATTGCGAATATTATTGTAATCTCTCAGGCCCTAAATCATGGAGTGAAAATTTCATGGAGAAAGCATTTAAAAACAGGCCTTCCTTTAACCTTAATCACTTTATTGATTTCAGCCTTATGGTTATTTATATTAAGCTGAAAAACGCAATTATATTTGGATATGGTACTCATACCTTTTATTATCCTTAGTATATGCCACCTTAACTAGCAAGTATACGTCATCCTCCTCTTGGATTACTCCTTCACATCTTGTTTCAATGAGATGAGCTTTTCCAAGTACTAAATCTATATCAATTACTAGCATGAATATTTTATTAAAAAAATCCAGTTCAAGCTCAGGAGATTGTTTTAAATTTTCAAACACCTCTTCTCGCAACTGTAAAGCAGAGACGGGTGAAATTCTTGCATAGGACATTAAAAATGCTTCATTGTAGGCATTCATTAAACCTAGCAAGATCTCATCATCTAAACCAGAGGGCAGTATTACTTTATCGAAGCAATCTATACGCATAGCAGTGGCTTTTTGCAGTATCGAATCCTGGGGAGCATATTCATAGGCCAACATTAAGTCTGACTTTAAAACCATGATTCTATCCATCATTTCTTGATAGGAAGACAAATACCAAAGGGATTCTATTCCAGCATCCACCTTATGCAGTAAAATTTCAGGCTGTTTTAACAGGCTATCATGGTCCATTGCAGCTATCTCATTGGACAAAGATACAAAAAGCTGCTCTTCCTCAATTTCAAGATTGAATACCTCTATCATTGATTCTAGAGGATTGCTTTGTGGCTCTTGCGCAAACCCTAAAGAGCAAATACGTGCAATGCATACACTAAAAAAAATATTTTTCATAAAAATCCTTCCTTAAAGAAGGAGTACGATAACAATTGAGGTAATTTCAGCATAAAATATATTAAAAAAAATCAACCTGTACTCTAGCTAATATTCTGCTATTATTTATTTACAGATAACTACTTCAGGTGAATGAATGAATAACACAAATTTTTTTCTCCCCAGGCTTTTAGATACGGAGGATAAAAAATGCTCCTTTAAAAATCGAATTCGAAAAAATTACCAACATATTAAAAAATGGGCCAAAAGGACTAAAACCAACTGCTTTAGAATTTATGATAGAGATATCAAAGAGCACCCTGTAGCTATTGATTACTATAATGGGCGGTTTTGTGTGCATGTTTATAGTTTTAGTAAACAGGAAGAGACGATTCCTAAAAAAATCGAAGAAGAAGTTACTCAAACCTTAATTTCGCTTTTTGATTGCTTGCCCACTCAGATTTATTGGAAGACTCGATTAAAAAGAGATAAAACCCAGCAATATGAAAAAATTTCATCCTCGAATGATTTTTTTATAGTCCAAGAATATGGTGTTTTTTTCAAAATAAATCTAACAGATTATCTTGATTCTGGCTTGTTTTTAGATCATAGAGAAACAAGACAAATAGTTGCAAAAGCTTCAAAAAACAAGCATGTACTTAATCTTTTTTCTTATACTTGTTCATTCAGTATACATGCTGCTTTGCACGGAGCAGCTTATACGAAAAGTGTGGACATGTCAAATACCTACACAGCGTGGGGCAGAGAAAATTTCTTACTAAACTCTATCGATCTAAAGACGAACGAAATTATCAGAGAAGACTGCTTGAAATTTCTTGATAAAGAAAGGCTATCCCGAAATCGGTACGATATTATCATTATCGACCCTCCTACTCTCTCAAGATCAAAGAAAATGGAAGATTTTTTCGATATACATCAGGATTATGAGCAAATGATACGAAAAGCTCTTTTACTTCTTAGCAGCGACGGCTGTATTTATTTTAGCACGAATTCTAGAAAATTTCGATTAGATGAAACATTATTTTCTGACTGTAGAGTTGAGAACATATCATCAAGAACTATACCTATAGATTTTCATGACCCAAAAATTCATTACTGCTGGAAAATAAGCATAAAAAAATTATTCTAATAAATATTTTACTAATTATACCTCTTAAGATCAATAAGATAAGATACTTTTACTCAGCTTTCAATAAGACATCGACGCTTGTGCATTAATACATTCTTAACATAGTCTTAAAAATCACCTTAAAAAAAGGGAGGGAAAGATGTCTTTTGATTCTTGTTATAAAGCTTATGGCTTTTACAAACCGGTACAAAGCACATTTGTCTACACAGGCGAATGCTCAATTTGCGCAAAAGCAAACGTAGATAATTTTTCTTTACATCAGGTAGACCTTGAAGTGTATGAAAGTGATATTCATGGAAGTATTGAATCAAATCATCCTCTGCAGGGCATATATAAAGAAACTGAATTTCTCCGACTCATTGATGATAAAATACAAACGGTCACAGAAAAAATTTTTCATCAAGTGGCTGAAGAAGATGGATTATTTCACATTTTCACTCCTATGCATGCAGCCTGCAGTGAGTGCATAAAAACCATGAAAAAAATTGAACCATTTAGATGCCACATATGTAGAGAAGTCATTTCAATGGAAAAAAACACAAAAAAAAAAATACATTCTTCAAGCTTTACAGCTATATCCACACCTGTCAATATCACGCATAGCGTACCAAGGGTGACCATGAGAGCCTCGGTATCAGATGATCTTGATTTTAGAAACTTATCTAGAGGTCAACGAAAGTCCTTAACGAACAGATATGCTTCTGAGGTGAAAAATTGGGATTTTACTGATATTTCTGAAGAAACATTATCTAATAGCAGCCTAGACCAATCATTTTCCTCGGTATCTGAAAGCTCAGATTTTTTCGCACCCAGTTATCGGACCCATTCTGTTTCCATGGACAGTCTTTTATCAATAGCCAAAAGAAAAAAAGGGAGAAATAAATCTTTTTTTAATGCACTCGATGAATCAAAAAGTGATACTTTAACCCGATCATCATCTTCCGCAAGCTACAGTAGATATATATCTATAAGCCCGGTTTGTCCAGAGATGGAGGAAAATCATGCTTTTGCACAAAGCTTTATAGATCAGCTGGAAGTACATAAAGAGAAGATTAGAGTCCTTGTCGAGCTTGGCTTAGATCTAAACACTTTCTACCAAGCTAAGATCTGGCTTTTTGAAATTTTGAGTAGCTTTGATGTCTTTCAGTCTAAGGAATATAAAAACAGCATCGAAGCTATACCCCCGACGACCCCTTTAAGCTTTTTATACATGAAAAGCCTTGAGCTTCTTATACAAGCAAAAGATGCAGGTGAAGCGGTTGCCAACAACGGTGTAATGGAAGAGTGGTCTCTGCTTTCCAAAGAGGATCAAGCGCTGTTTATAAAAATTTCTGCACATTTTAGTTCTGCTAATATAAACAATTATGAGCATACAATCTATAAAACGGTTTCTACCCTTATTAGCTACAAGCTTTGCCAGCTTAATGAAGAAAAACTGGCTTCGATTATATCCTTAACAAGCTTAGATTTTCCTAATTTTCTGCTAATTGCTAATTTACTCTAATCCTCTAGTAAGCCTTTCTTATATCAAGAAAGGCTTATTTCCATTGCTTGGTTTATAGCTTCAATATATATATCAAAATTACTCAATCAAAGTATTTGTATGAGCATTCCTTTTTTTCATAATCGCGATGAAGCCGCTGAAATTTTAGCAAATGTCTTGTTCCATCTGGTGCAGCAACCCATTGTGGTAGCTTGCTTACCGAAGGGAGGGATTCCTATTGGAATTAAAATTAGCCAAAAATTAGAAGCTCCCCTTACTTTACTGATTTGTAAAAAAATTACATACCCTAATTCAAAAGAGTACGCTATTGCTGCGATTTCACCAGACGGACAGATAGTTAAAAACTATGGAGAATGCCAACACATACCAGTAGAGTGGTTTGAAAAAGAGTACAAAATCAAACAAGCTGAAGCTAGATTAGAGTCAGATAAATTTACATTCAAAAACACAAAAACTAACTTTGCAGGAAAAACTGTAATTTTAGTCGATGACGGAATCGCAACCGGCTTATCTATGGAATTAGCGGTTGATCTCATTCAACCATTTAAACCAAAAAAAATTATTATTGCCGTTCCGGTAATACTTAATAATGCTAAAAGAAGACTTGAAGGGAAAGTACAAAAAATCGTTTCCCTGGTATCACACCCTACTTATGGCAGCATAAGCATGTACTATAAAGAATTTCATCCATTAAGTGATGAGGAGGCAATGGATTTACTTAAGCAGCAACTTTAAAGAAATATGAACTAGGCTTAAACAAGCCTAGTTCGATTCACAGATTTACTTACTAGATGCAAGGACTTGATTAGAAGCAGCTTTCCACGACTTCATTAATTGAGAGCATTCTTTTTTAGCATTTTTAATTTGCATTTTCAAATCGTGCTTTTGAGAAGTTCTTTTTAGAGAAGAATACTTTTCACTTAGATCTCGTAAATCCTTTAGCTTCCTTTGGGCTGCTTCAGAAAGACTCTGAATGCTTTCCTTAAGACCCTCTTTCTGCTCTTGGTAGGAGCTTTGAAGAATTTCAAGAACTAATTTCTTCTTATCTAATAAAATTCTCTCTTCAATAAAATACCGCTCATTTTTTCTAAGTCTGGTAGCAAGGCCCATCTTACTAAGGGTCCATATAATCCACTTAGAAGGATCAAAATGATACCACTTAATACCATTTCTATAATCATAGGCAAATGTATGATGATAATTGTGATAGCCCTCACCTAGTGTCAATAAAGCAATTATAAAATTATCTACAGCCGAAAGTTCTTGGCTATATGTACGATTTCCCCATGTGTGGGCAAGAGAGTTGATAAACCATGTTAAGTGGTGAATACAAAACATTCGAACAAGCCAAATAAAGAGAAAGGAGCCAAACATATCCTTAAAAAAAATACCACCTACGACTACAGCTAAAATATTAGTAGCGAACATAAGAGGGACA
>JBEIFG010000044.1:0-10069 GCA_040382555.1 Chlamydiales bacterium
AGCGAAAAGCTACTACAAATTTTGAAATTTTCAAGCAGTAAATTTTACACTGAAAAATAGTTATCAAACAGCTTTCAAACCTTTACAATTTGTCTGGTGACTATAGAGAGTGTGACCAACCTGATCCCATCCCGAACTCAGAAGTTAAACCACTCATCGCCGATGGTCTTGCTCCCCAGAGAGTGAATGAGTAGGACGTTGCCAGATTTTCCTTTTGCCCGTTGTGCCCCCCACACCGGGCATTTTTCATTTATGGGGAGCGGCGTTTGGCTGCATATAGCGTGCGTTTATTACGAAGGCTGTGTGGGGCCCCCCTTTTACACTAGCCTTCGCAATAAACACTTAACTCATTCTCGCCATCCGGTCACTCCCCAGCGGCGCGTAAACATATAGCTTCAATTTATCTAATTGGATTCAGAAGGTGGTTTTGTAGTCCTAAACCTCATTGGTTGTGTGGCCCCCCCTTTTACACTAGCTGTTATGATAAACACCCACTCTATCTCGCCACCCGGTCACTCCCCAGGGGTTATCTCAGATTATGGCTGCATTTGTCTAATTCGATTCAGAAGATGGTTTTGTAGTCCTAAACCTCATTGGTTGTGTGGCCCCCCCTTTTTCACTAGTTGTTACGATAAACACTCAACTCATTCTCGCCACCCGGTCACTCCCTAGGGGGTATTGCCAAAAGCAACTGTTCGTAATCTTTTACAAATGTTTTTTCATCGGGTTCGGTGAGGGCGTATATGTCGGCTGGTTTTTCTGGATTCAGTCTATAGGGTAGGTCTGCACCTTCAAGCAAACCTTGGCAGATCGCCTCCATTATCGCAGCACTGCCTCTTTCGCAGGGACAGGCTTGACAGCCCCACCAATGAATCCTAGCTATCAGATTAAGTTTTTCTTCAGGGGTTTTTCCTTTGTCCAGCAGATTTTTGTAAAGTGTTTCAATGTGTGTCATGCATTTATCTATATATTGATCATCTGTATGTGTCCAACTATGGTGATGTCTTAAACCTGGAGAATCTGCCAGATCCCACTGATGGAAACGGATGCTCATTTGATTAAAACGCTCTTGATTTCCCCCAAGACGGTTAAGTCTAGTGAGGGGAATCTGTTCGCTACCCACTTGTCCATAAATTGTTCTTTGCCAAAGCTCTCTTGGATTATAAATAGTAGGTGGTTGTTTTGCCCATTTGGGAAAGGCCCAATTTTCTGTCTCATCAGTTCTTTCTCTTAAAAGTTTTTCACATTTATCTATGAGCGCTTTTGGTGCTTTGGATGCCTCGAAACCTGATACCAGCCCAGACGTACGGACACGACCAAAGGCTCTTATACTTAAATAAGGGCTATGTTCCTCAAGACATTCATACGCTAAATCTGATCGCCACCTGCAGGAATCTTTAAAAATATTTTCAAAGCTTTCTTGTTCTAAATATTGCTTTTTCACCGATGCAATTTGTTGAGATTTCCCTTTAAGAAACATCGCCTGAATTTCAGGAGCCTTATCTCTAAGCCCAATTACTGAATCTTTGCTTATTTTTTTTCTTGCTTTTTTAGCTAAAGGGTTATAAACATCTTTTAAAAAAACATCAAAAAAAATGTCGATATCTTTACGAAGAGATAAAAGGATATCTGAGATACTTAGACCAGGGACTGATTGGTATACATGCAATAAAAATTGTTGAACAGTTAAAGGATCTGATTCAAATTTATATTCCTCCTTTAATTCTTTAATAGTTTCTTGGAATTCCTCTGGGTACGTTGCTCTTAAAAGCTGAAACTTTTTCTCAAGATCCAACCATTCTTGAGGGTTTTGTTCTACAACTTTTTCAAATAGAGTATTTGCAAGTAATATAGCTTTTATAGGGTACTGATCATTTTTTCCAATTGCGTTCAGCCGTTCTAAAATAGAGGCATCTATCTCCATTTTTTCCGGGACACGGCACCCTTGGAATACAGATTGGATTCTTTGATTTAAGTTCTCTAGTGTCGTTGCATTAGCTATGGCTTGCTCGATACTTGAAGTAATTTCGGGCCATCCTCCCGATTCTTTAGGACCTACGGACATTGAAATCCTTTTTTTCTCTTTACACAGATTATGGGGTATTTTGTCCATAGATAGATGTAAATAGAAGCTAGTAGGACAATGGAAGCGCAGTTTTAGTCGAGCTCAGTCGATTGAAGTAAAGATACATAATCTTTTACAAATTGATTTTCATCGGGTTCGGTGAGGGCGTATATGTCGACAGGTTTTTCTGGATTTAGTTTAAATGGTAAATTAGACCCTTCCAGCAAACCTTGGCAAATGGCCTCCATAATAGCGGCGCTTCCCCTTTCACAAGGGCAGGCATGGCAACCCCACCAATGGATCCTGGCTATAAGTTGTAGTCTTTGGTCGGGATATTTAGCTTTGAGAAGCTGTTGGTAAAGATCCTCTATGTGTTTCAAACATGCAGGAATCTGTTCGCCTCTAGTATGTGTCCAGCTATGGGTAAAGTGTAAACCCGGGTAAAGATCTTTATCTTTCTGATCCAAATTCTCGGGGTTACCCGTAAAATGATTCAAGGTAGTTAGCGGAATCTGTCTTTTCTCAATATTTCCATAGATTGTTTTCTGACTCAGAAATTTTTGATTTGATGGAAAAGCATTATTTTTCGTAATTTTATCTTGGTTTTCTTTTGTTAAATGTTCACATTTTTTTATTAGCTCCTCTGGAGCTTTGCATGCTTTAAAGCCTGATACAAGTGGGGACTCAGTAGTTCGGACACGGCCAAATTTTTCAACAACAACAGTATTTTCTAAACATAAAAGAGCAAGATTTGAACGCCAAAGGCATGTGTCCTTAAAGATTTGATCGAATGTTTTTTTTTCTTTGAACTGATTTTTAATCGAGGCAATTTGGTTTTTTTTTCCTAAAGAAAACATTTCCTGAATTTCTAAAGGCTTATTCCGTAGTCCAATTTTCTTTTGACCCGTAAATTTTTGACTCCTTAGTTTGTGCAATGGCTTATAAATAAGTCCCATGAAATGTGTTTCAAGTTCATTAAAGTCAAAAGTTCCAAATTCATTAAAAATATCTTCTATACTGGGTTGATCTTTTTCAACTGCTCCTTTTAATAATCCAAAAAAAATTTCTTTAAAATTTGTTGTAGATAGTGGCAGATAGCTTTCTTCTTTTATTTCTTTAATAACTTCTGCAAATTCAGTTGGGTATGTTTTTTGTAGAAGAGCAAATTTTCGCTCAAGGCCATCCCATTCTAAAGGTTTTATTTGTTGATCTATAAGATTAGTCATGATCGTGGATGAAAGAGGTAAATTAGTTTTGTCTACTTGACTATTCAATATACCTATGACGCGCAATTCCGAAATTTTTTTAAGAGGGGGGATGCTTTTAAATAGTGTTTGAATTCTAGTGTTTAAATCCCCCACATTTTTTGATTCTCTTACGGCTTGTTCAAGTCCTTCCTGAAATGTTCCCCATTTGTCTCCTCCCGGATCGATAGACATGATTACCCCCTTTTTTTTTAATTAACGAATTTGTGATTTTTTGGGTATCAAATTAAAAGACTGGAGCGGCAAATCTCTCTAGAACTGCGCAACTTTTTCAATAGGAATAGCAAACCAGTGGGAGCTTCCCCCTTTTCCTGCTGTCTTCATTTCGACAAAATTCAAAACTGGTAGTACAACGTTTTGATAAATAGGGCGGGCTTTTTGTAAAAGGGGCTTTTTTGATCTCTCTTAGTTTTATTATGAGAATGAATCTTATTCTTTACAGTAATTATCACTTGCAAAACATAACCCGTTCCAAATACCCACAATACACCCGATTGACGTTGCGATGGGATGACCACCATAGATTATGAATGATGCGATTGTGGTAAAACCCCATATGAAGAGAAATCTTGCCAGAGACTTCAACACTTTGAGTGCGACTTCAACGATCCGGTCACCATTTTTAAGGAAATTAGAATTAGACTGATTTTCTAAACCGAAAGTATGAGGGGAGACTGTATTTACTGACATGAGATTCCTTTTATTATTTTTTAGAGATCTGACTTTTTAGCCATTAAGGATCGGGCTTTTTTAAATATCCTTAACAATAAATTGTAATTTTTAGCCTGTCAATCATTATTGGTACTTTGGAAAACGGCGTGCTTTGTTTCTATTTCTAATATAAGAGGACC
The DNA here is from genome assembly GCA_040382555.1 of Chlamydiales bacterium. Taxonomy (GTDB): domain Bacteria; phylum Chlamydiota; class Chlamydiia; order Chlamydiales; family Rhabdochlamydiaceae; genus VGMB01. The sequence continues at coordinate 4,182 of JBEIFG010000044.1, forward strand.
AAAGCAGTTTTAGTGTTCGCACTTTTAAGGATCTTGATTTTCTATAGATTTTGTCGTAGAAGCCTTGTGGGGCTAAAATAAAAATTGGACTTCTTTAATTTTAGCCAAACGACAAAGGTGAGTGTGTGTTATTGGTGAGGGGAGTGGGTGATAGGATTGTTCGTCAAAGCGACTTTTTCAAAAGCTGCCCAACCATTACGTAAACGTAGATCGGAACCAATAAGTCTATAGTTTTTATCTCTAAGGAGTTTTTTATAATTATAAAAATTTTTAAAACACAAAATATCATCAAGCAAGATGTACTTAGCGCCGTATACTTTGTCTAACTCAGCTTTGCCGGTAAATTCGGATCCATCAATTAGAACAAGATCAAAAAAATCTATCTTATTTTCCATTTTTATGGTTTCAATCCCATTTTGATCGACGTTGGAACTCTTAATGTAGCTTAAGTCTTGATCTAGCCATTCCAGTATTTGTTCTAATGGATATTGTCCTAATTTAGTGCGATGCTTTTTATAAAAAATTGAAATCTCTTCCTTTGACGGAAAATCACTTAATGGTACGGAACTTACATTGTACACGTAAACTTGAGTGTTATTCATGTAGAGTGTTTCTAAATATGAAAATCGAACTTTGGATATTTCAATGCTGAATAGTTTTGGTTTAGTAGGGTTTTGAGATATTCCTGTAACAAATGCGGATGTGGAACCCTCTCCGCAGGATGCGCCTATTTCAAGAATAGTCTTTACCTGAGGATTTGACGCTATTTCTATTATTTTTGAATAAAAGGAGTCGTTTTTAATCTCGGGAGGGATATAAAAATCTAATCCAAAAATGATGTTTGCGTAAAAATAAAGAAGATATTTTTTCATAATTTTAAATCCTCAATTGGTTATTTATAGGTATCACGGTGTTATGGACATTTTCTAAGGAAAATGTTTTGTTATTAATTGGGATGCTCCTCGGAATAGTGTTTCCATTTTGGATTGATATAAATTCTATCTCTTCCATGACTTCTCATATTGAAAAAGAATTGAGCATGTTCGCATGTGAATCCATTGGTTGGGATTTTTTCGGATTTGAATCCCGAAAGCTCCCACAATATCAATTTATTTCTATACTTTTCAACCTCTAATCCTAAATAGGGATAACTTTTTAACATTAGATCGGAGGATAAATCTCTATATAAAACATGTCTTAAATATTCTGGACTCATGAGCCCTTTATACCTTATGTTCTCAACAGCCTTTTTCTTAAAAAGGCATAGTCCCCCAAAAGCCGATTCAACCTTGATCCAATCAGCTTGGTTAAGGTAATCGGTATAGAATTTCCTTGTTTTGTCTACTAGGTTTACCCATGTTGAACCTGAAAATAAATCAGGATTATAAAGGAACTGATCACCCCTAACAGCGTATAGATCGTATGTAGCCGCAGGCAAAATAGCATCCCATTCTTTTTTGGGAAAGCAAAGAGAGTCTAACATTTCTTCTATATCCCAGTCAGAAAAAGCATCTAGGTCTGCCATCAAGAGGTAATCGTAATCCTCGTACTCTTTTTTAAAAGCTTCGTCTAATAGAATATTTCGAGCTCGTGCTATAAGTTCTGTTCTAAAATCCCCATGTAATCTTTTTACGATTTTTATTATTGCCTGGGAGTCCAAATCTTCAGAGATAAAAATTAATTTTGGTTGTTGTTGAGCCCAACCTTGATATAAAAATTTGGTTCTGTCAGTGGAGTTGTTTTCATAGATAATGATTCTATAGTCAAGAAAATAATAGGCAAATTTTTCAATATTACGTTTTGATCGCTCAAAGCCTTTTTCGGCATTTTTGACAGGCGCTAATAGTAAAATTTTTTTTTCAGATACATTTTGATGGTAAAAATTTAAGCATAAAATTATGAGGCTACTTATTTTAAACATGGGTTTCTTTCAAATTTAGCTATAGATGATTCAAATTCATGAAATTTAACGAAAATTAGAAAATTTCAATTTCAAATATAGATTTTCTTTGATTTTTTTGAAAGTATTTACAAAAAAAGGAAAATATTAATTTTTTTGTCTCTAATTTCGGGAAATTTATTTCCCTAAAACTTTAGTTGTTGAAACTCGTACTTGAGGGGCGATATTTGCAGGCATAGGGCTATTACAAAATTTTTAATCCAAAAATTTGTGTGCTATTGCTGGGGGGTTGGTGACGGGGTTATTCGTCAGAGCGACTTTTTCAAAAGCTGCCCAACGGTTTCTTTTCCGTAAATCACGGTCTATTAATCTGTAGTTTTTGTCTTCAAGGAGCTTTCTATAATTGTGAAAATTTTTATAATATAAGATATCATCAAGCAAGATGTACTTAGCGCCGTATACTTTGTCCAACTCAGCTTTGCCGGTAAATTCGGAACCATCAATTAGAACAATATCAAAAAAATCTATCTCATTTTCCCTTTTTATAGTTTCAATCCCATTTTGGTCGACATTGGAACTCTTAATGTAGTTTATGTCTTGATCTAGCCAGCTGAGAACCAGATCAAGAGGATTTTTTCTAAATTTGGAACGAAACTTGTTATAAAAAAAATAACCTCATCTTTTGTAGGAAAATCTACCAACGGAACCGAGCTGACATTATACAAGTGGATCTGGGGGTTATTTCCATAGCAGTTTTTTAAGAATTCAAATCGAAATTTAGAGATTTCGATGCAAAAGAGGTCCGGTTTCGCTGGGTTTTGAGATATCCCTGTGACAAATGCCGAGGTGGATCCCTCCCCGCAGGATGCGCCTATTTCAAGGATGGTCCTTACCTCAGGATTTGACGCTATTTCTATTATTTTTGAATGAAAGGAGTCGTTTTTAATCTCGGGAGGGATATAAAAATCTAGTCCGAAAATGATATTAGCGTAAAAATACAGAAGATATTTTTTCATATTTTTTAAAATCGACCTGTTCTTAATCTTAGGTAAGCATCTTTTCTTCTTTCATCAGGGCAAATTGCAAGTACATGCTACCATGTTAGGTTATTCTTGAGGGTAATCTCGGCTAGTTTTTCTATTTTTTCGCATATCTAACAAGCAATGGTATTTCTTTTTTTTGGATGTACCATGAGCGTAAAAAATATAACTAAAAAAACTGCTGGAGATAATTAAAACACAATATACCTTAATATGTCATCCCCTAGTAATACACTATTTCAGAATTTCATATGCATTAGAATTTAATCACAGCAATCATTAAAAAGAATAGAATTTGATATTAAGCTTTGCAACCATTCAAAAATGAAGGAGTGTAGGTTATTTGCTTGGTTGCAATTTGCTGTTAAACGCTCACTTTGGAAAGGGATTTGCTAGGTTGTGCCATTAACTTTTAAATTGAGGAATGATGCCATTTGTGAAACCACCAGGGTTAGGGGAACCTATTTTTACATTTGAGCCAAGTGCGATACCAGGGCCGGCAATAAGTACCCCGGAGGCAATACCGATGGCTACCAGGCCGTTAGCAATAAAATTTTTGTTCTCCAAGGATGTAACCTTATTGTTTTTTACAAGGATATTCCAAGAGAGCTCAGCCCCTACTTTAAGTCCAACCAACGCACCGAAAAATCCACCTAGATAAGCACCACATTTGGCCGATTTTAAAAGGAAAGCTTTTGTAGCGAGCCAAAGCTTTGGTTCTGCAGTGGTAGGCTTAGGATTTGTTACAGGTTTGGGCATCTTCGACAGCGATTGGGGATCTTCAAATAACCCTTTTAAAAGAAAAACAAACCCCGCAACTAATCCTACAACGGCAGCCACTACAATAAATGCAGGAAAAACGATCGCTCCGCAAACCGCCCCGATCACCCCATAACCTACCACGCAGCCGGCTGTAATCCCAATGGCTGCAACCGTTTTGAGGGCCACCTGGCCAACTTTTTTGGCGAAATGAGCGCTTTTTTGGATAAAGCCGGGCGCTAAGCTGTTGATTTCACGTAAGTTAGACCCTGATAATCGTTCCATAGTCTTCTCCTAGAAAGGATATAGTATAAATAAAGTATTTGTATAAGTATAGTTTTTTATCATTCTGTTGTATATCTCGAGTTCTTCCGGATTAAGACGGAACTCAAATTTATCTTTGTCGCCATGATAGGTTTCTAGGTAATTGGTATAAAAAATTTTAAAAATCCATCTTATCTTTTAAAAAATAGCGTTTAGTTTTATGGAGTCGCAATTTTAAAAATTTTTTATGAATAAAAATTAAATATTGCTATTTCTTTAAAAAAAACTTAACATGTTTTCAGTCTTTGATCTTTAAAAAATTTTGATGACACCCTATTAACATCAAAAATTTTTACGATCAAAAGCCTGTATGCCCAGTTCATTCATTCAAAATCTAAGATCTTATTGTTGCATAGCCATTTTTTTTCTAGGTTGGGGTCTGTATGGGGCCCAGGGTAATATACAGGGTATAGTTAATGATGCTATTACCTCGCTTCCTATTTCTGGAGCGACTGTAAATCTTTACAGGCCAGGAGGAATTCTAGCTCATACTACTACAACAGACGGTACTGGGCATTATACAATCACTGGGAATCCTCAAAATTATATTTTAACAGTTGAAAAAAATGGGTATCAAACTTTCACAGGTTCGGTCAAACTTCTGAGTAATCAAACCATAACCGTGAATGTTCCTCTAAATAAACCTCCTGGAGCCATTTCTGGGACTGTTTCAGGACCTCCTGCTGGGGCGACAATTTTGCAGCTTTTTTTTAACAATGTCCTTATTTCTACAACATATACGGATAGTTCTAATCAATACTCTTTTCAGAACCTGGCTCCGGGGAATTATACGGTTAGCGCAAGTTCGTCGAACTACGCCACTCAAGTTTTAGGGGCCACCGTATTAGACACCACAACCACTTTAAATTTTAGTTTGTCTAGTACTTCCGTCAACCTTACAGGAAATGTAAGCGATGGAACTAACCCGATTAGTGGTGCTGTTGTACAGGTAAAAATAAATGGAACAGTGATTCAACAGACAACAACAGATTTATTTGGAAATTACGCCGTAAATAATCTTTTCCCGCAAACCTATAATGTTGTTGTCTCCGCAGTAGATTATACGCAAAAAATTTTAGGAATCGATTTAACAGTTTCTAATACCCTTAATTTTATACTTACGCCAAATCCAGGGATATTAACGGGTTTTGTTTATGATCCACATTCTGTACCTATATTTGGAGCATCTGTAGGGGTTTATTTTCAAAATGTGCTTGTATTTTCTACTTTTACAAGTCAGGACGGAAGCTACACTATCTCTGGAATTGCACCAAATAACTATGTTGTGAATGCGAGTGCTCTTGATTATGCAACAGCCGTGGGGGGTGCTGTCATCAAATCTAACTCGACAACAACTTTGAATTTCGAGCTGACCGCTGATAAGGGGACCCTTACCGGAAATATTAAAGACAATTTTGGAAACAATTTACCGGGTGTCCTAGTTCAGGCTATTTTAAACAATGTTGTTGTAGGAACGACTTTAACTGATAGCAACGGAGATTACACCTTTCTCACCTTGGAGCCCAATAGCTATGCGGTCAATCCGATTCTCTTAAATTACGGCAGCGTCCCTCAGGGTGCTGTCATCAAATCTAACTCGACAACAACTTTGAATTTCGTGCTCACCGCTGATACGGGGATCTTAACCGGAAATGTTCAAGACAATCTAGGAAACAATTTACCGGGGGTTCTTCTACAGGCTATTTTAAACAATGTTGTTGTAGGAACGGCTTTAACTGATAACAATGGAGATTACACCTTTCTCTCCTTGGCACCCAACAGCTATGCGATCAATCCGATTCTATTAAATTACGGCAGCGTCCCTCAGGGCGCTGTCATCAAATCTAACTCTCCAACAACTTTGA
>JBEIFG010000045.1:0-10039 GCA_040382555.1 Chlamydiales bacterium
CAAATTATTTTGAGAGTGGGGAACATAATGTACCGTTTTAACATTATTCTTTTTTTGTTTTTCATTGTTTTTTATTCCTTTTTACATGCAGGCACCTCATGTCTTCAGCTGTCAAGTTTCTTAACTCAGGCTCCTGATTCAGGAAAGGGCACGCCGGCTAAATTCGAGCAGCAAATTCTCGTAAAGAATTTCTTAGTAAATAGTAATAGTACTCGATTCGCTATAAATGAAGATGGTGTCTATTTTATAGAGGTGTCAGCAAATATTGGTGGAATTTCAGGAGCATCTCTCGGATGGGTAGATATTTGGTTAAATAAGAATAACCAGCCAGTGCCCGGAACGAATTCTAGAATGACGGTAGATACCCCATCCACAGTCGCATCCATTTCCTTTTGTTCCATAGTCGATTTTAAGGCAGGAGATGAGATGTCAGTATTGATTACGGCTAGTGGTCCAGGCCTTGGTGTGATTGCTATTAAGCCAGATATAGAGCCTTATATTCCGTCCCTTTCAGTGTCTGTTTTTAAAGTGGATTAGTTGTATATGTCCCACGAGATTAACTTTAGATCTTTACTTGAAAAAATTATAAAATCTTTCGTGGTAAAACTTCAGGTTAATTTAAGTTCAGTATTTACTCTATTGATTGCTATTTTTGCTATATCTGGGGGAGTTTTCACCTACTTTGCTGACAAAGCCCAGCTACTAAATTTGTCATCGACTATTTTAGAAGAGTCTTCTATTTTAATGACTAGAACCTTATCAGACATTGTGGATAAGACTCAGATACTTGCAAAAAATACAAGGTCAATTTTAAAGAGTGATAGTGAAATATCAGCCAATAATCAAAAAATTGTCTCATTTTTGTATCAAGCGGTTGGTTCCAACCCATTAATTGGAAGTATAAGCTTTGCGGGACGAAACGGCCAATATTTATCAGTTTTAAACCTTTATAACGAAGGAATCGAAAATTATTTTTTTAATCCAGAGAAACCATTGCCTCCCAACAGCGCACTTGCACTGCGATATATTATTCCCAGCGGTCCCAAAAGAGGAGAATATTGGGATTATAAAAATATCAACCAAGGATTTGTGGACAGAGAGGTCCTGAGAGATCTTGAATTCAACCCAAAAGATTTTGATTGGTTCAACTATATTTTACAATGGCCACATCCTAAGTGGTTTACGAACACAACTAAAGATGGTCATAGAAAAATCTCTTTATGTTTACCTCTTCTATCTAATAGTGGTAGTGTGATCGGTGTCATGAAAGTAGATTGGGCTTTGTACCAGATATCTAATCTAATAGAAATGCAAAGAATCGGTCGTTTAGGTCGGGTATTTATTTTAGATAGCCAAGGAAAAATAATCCTTCCACGCACATCGCTAGATTTTCAGGCTGATGAGATGTCTGAATATACTGAAAATAAATTTCAAGATTTTATTAAATTGCAAAAGAATCCGCTTTATTTTGAAGAGGGTTCAAATAAGTATTTAATCAAATATTCTCCTTTTAATTTGGGGTACGATCTTACCTGGTATGTAGCTATAATTCTTCCGTTTCATGATATTTTTGGTAATTTTATCTCAATAGAGTATATCAAAAACTGGATCTCAGTCGCTTTAGTAGCTCTTTTTGGAGTATTCATTTATTTTTCATCAAAAAAGATTGCGAAACCCATTGTTTTACTAGCTAAAAATGTTGATAAAATTCGAAATTTTGAATTTGATAATCCCTTTCCTGTCACATCACGAATTTCTGAAATTATTACACTCAGCTCTTCTCTGTCCTCGATGCGTAGCGCTTTGAAATCTTTTTCGAAATATTTACCCAAGGAAATTGTAAAGTCTTTAGTCCGTCAAGGTCATGATATTTCAACAGGGGGGGAGCGAAGGGATTTGACCATTTTGTTCTCAGATATTGAAAACTTTACTACGATTTCTGAATCTTTAAAGATTGAAGAATTAACTATTTATCTATCTCAGTATTTTGGTGTTTTTTCTAAAATCATTAATGGAACCTCAGGAACGGTAGATAAGTTTATCGGTGATGCTATGATGGCGTTTTGGAATGCTCCTGAAGCTGTCCTAGATCAAGGAGATAAAGCCTGTATATCTGCCTTAAAATTTTTTAAGCATATACAGGATTTTAAAACAGAAAACCCTTTATTTAGAGCAAAAACACGTTTTGGTATTCATAGTGGTGAGACGATCGTAGGTAATATAGGAACAGAAGATAGGATGAACTATACCGTGATTGGAAATGTAGTTAATACGACATCAAGACTTGAGGGATTGAATAAAGTGTATGGAACCCATATTCTCATCAGTGAAACTACGCATGAAAAAATTGGGTTGCGCTTTTTAACAAGGCCAATAGATTTCATTGTGGTGAAAGGTAGAACTCAAGGGATTACGATCTACGAGTTACTAGGAACCAATGATATTGAGCCGGAAATCAAAGCTAGTGAAAAACAAAAACAGCTGTGTGAACTATTTTCTGTAGCTTTTCAACTATATCATGCAGGGAAAATGGAAGAGGCAAAATCAGAATTTTTAAAAATATTTCAGCTTTTTCCGCAAGATCAGCCTACCTTGATGTACTTGTCGAGATTAGGTGTGAATACCACATCTTTAGCTCATGAGTAAAAACGATATTATGGAGATTTTCATGTCGATTTCTGAAAAAAAAACATCTGCTAGAAAAGAAGTAGATAGCTTAGGTGAGATCTTTGTCCCTGGTAATAAATATTACGGGGCTCAAACACAAAGATCCTTAGAAAATTTTCGGATCGGTGAGGAGAAGATGCCTCTAGATATTATTTATGCGCTGGCAATCATAAAAAAAGCGGCAGCGTCTATCAATGGTGAAATGGGATTATTATCAGAGAAAAAAAAAAGAAATTATTTCTCAAGTTTGTGATGAAATTTTGGATGGAAAATTAGATGACCACTTTGATTTAGTAGTATGGCAAACAGGTTCAGGAACACAAACAAATATGAATGTGAATGAAGTAATTAGCAACAGGGGTATTGAAATACTTAAAGGGGAAATGGGATCTAAATATCCTATACATCCCAATGATGATGTGAATATGTCCCAGTCTTCTAATGATGTGTTCCCTTCAGCTATGCATATAGCTGCTTCTCTTTCCATTCAAAGAAGATTAATTCCAAATTTAGCTCTTCTTCTCAAAGGGTTTGAACAAAAGGTAGAAGAATTTGAAAAAGTGATAAAAGTCGGGAGGACTCATCTTATGGATGCAACTCCTTTAACTCTTGGTCAAGAATTTTCTGGGTATGCAGCCCAACTTAAAAATGCTATCGAAGCCATAGAGAAAATTATCAAGCCTTTATCCGAGCTTGCAATAGGAGGTACTGCCGTAGGAACTGGCTTAAACTGTCCTAAGGGGTATGATATAAGAATGGCTGAGAGAATTTCTGAAATTACCGGATATAATTTTACTACTGCAAAAAATAAATTCGAAGCACTGGCGTGTAATGATGCTATTGTGGAGGTAAGTGGAAGTTTAAAGCGAGTTGCTTGCGCTTTTATGAAAATTGCCAATGATATTCGCTGGCTAGCTTCAGGGCCGAGGTGTGGTTTGGGAGAGATATTTATTCCTGACAATGAGCCAGGATCTTCGATTATGCCAGGGAAAGTAAATCCCACGCAAAGTGAGGCGATGACCATGGTAGCAGTTCAGGTAATCGGCAATGATACTGCCATAGGGATTGCTGGTTCACAGGGAAACTTTGAATTAAATGTTTTTAAGCCACTAATGATTTACAATCTTTTACAATCCATACATTTGCTAGCGGATGTAGCGAAGAATTTTGCTGAAAAGTGTTTAGCTGGCATACAGCCAAATTATCAAAGGATCAAAGATCTTCTTGATAATTCTTTAATGCTTGCCACGGCCCTGAATCCTGTTATTGGGTATGATAATGCCGCTAAAGTGGTACAGAAAGCGTATAAAGAAAATTTGACCTTAAAAAAAGCAGCGCTAGATCTTGGTTATCTTACAGAAGAAGAATTCAATCGTGCTATCGATCCTTATAAAATGACTAATCCTTCGAATTAAATCCTATTCCCATTTTTGTGAGTATGAATCGTATTACATGAATGGGATGAGTAAAAAAGAATTTGACGAGATTCAAGCGAGAGACTCCTTGGATTTTTTTTCTTATTATCTCTGAGGATATAGGGATAGCCTCTTTAATCCAGCTGGTAAAAGGGGGAGGGATTTCTTGGGGAAGTAGGTGCAGAGGAAAATAATGAACTTCTCTTGTTTCTTCACCCTTGCACAGTTTCCCTGCTATGGGTATACACTCATACACATAGGATGTACTTGTCCAGCTATGTACTGGAGTATATTCCGCAATTTGTCTAACGATTTCGACATCAAGACCTGTTTCTTCTTTTACTTCCCTAACAATAGCCATCTCCGGGGTTTCTCCCGGATCGATTCCTCCACCTGGAAGAACCCATATGGGGATGTCCCTTCGTTTAATAAGTAAAACTTGAGTTCTGTTTTCTTTAAATAAGATACCAAAGACCGCTGGTAAAAGAGTTTTTGCCATAATTAAATTTTCCTTGCCAAAAGAGGGTTTTTCAGCGTCAATATTAGCTTTCAGTATAAAAGGAATATGATGATAAGGCCATACAAAAAAAAAATTACCTTCTTTTTGTTCCTACCTATTTTGGCAATTCTTTCTGGATGCGAAAAATATTATCTATCCCTAATCGATCAAAATATAAACTTACATTCGTTAGCAAGTACTCATGCGTCCACCCCAGATAAAAGGCAGAAAAGTCCCCCTGTAGGTGAGATGATCGTTATGGATTGGAGAATACCCAAAGAGCTTTTAGGTGAAAAACCATATGTAGAGCTACATGTTCTTTATGGAAATTATACTGAAAAAACTTTTTGTTTCCCCGTATCTCACCGGATGGGATATGCCAAGTATAAAAACATCAATCAAGAATTTTATGATACGGGGGGAATCATTACTTATAGGGCAGACCTAAAGCTTGCATCGGGTCAAGTCTATAAAAGCTGGACTCATCAATTGTGGGTGAATTTGATTTCTCTTGAAGAGGACTCCAATACCAATTTAATCCGTGAGCAAACTGCCGCTGCTTTGAAGGATCCATTTGAAGAGGATGATTTAGTATTGGATACTCAAGAAAAATTAGTGGAGCAGGTAGATTCCCTAGCAGATAGAAGGGAGCTAGCAGAATGGAGCAGCTTTGAGGTGCTATGCCAACCCATACAAGAGTCTGTAACCGAAATCCAGGGACTCACTTCGGAGGATGGATCTAGTTTGGATTGACGACCGGGCTCGATGGAGCTCTCTATCATCATTCCGGCAATATGATTGTTTCCCAGAAGAATTTGATCTAACACATCTAAAAAGACACCCGGCTGTTTGAGATAATCTTTTCCACTATTTCCGTGAGAGCAGTCGATTAATATTTTTTTAGCAATATGAACACTTTGCTGCTTTTCGATGGCTTCTTGTATAGAAAAGGTGTCGTAGTTTGTGCTATGATTTGATCCCCTAAGAACCAGGTGAGTATCGGGATTTCCTGGGCTAATGTCTGCGGAAATATATCCATCTGGATTTAGGGTTAAGTGGGTGTGAGGCTCTACTGAAGAAATAATACCTGAAATTGCCTCTGAGATGTTTCCATCGGTATTGTTTTTAAAACCCACAGGCATGGGAAGGCAAGAAGCTAATTCTCTATGAATGCTAGAGCTACAGGTTCTGGCCCCTACGAATCCCCATGAAATTAAATCCTTAAAATACAAAGAGACAAGTGGATCCACAAACTCTGTGGCCAGAGGAATTGCATGCGAGCTAAGTTCTAAAAGTAGCTGTCTGGAGAGGGGAAGCCCCTTTTCTATTCCTGCTTGTTGATTTAAAAAGGGGTCATGAAGAAAACCTTTCCAGCCTGTGCACGTCCTAGGTTTCTCAAGATAGGCTCTCATAACTAAAAAACAATGCTTCCGTAAGTCTTTTGCCAGATAAGCAATATTTTCTGCATACGAGATAGCACCTTCGATACTATGAATGGAGCAGGGTCCTAACACAATTGCTAATCTAGAATCTTTTCCAGTTAGGATATCTTTTATAGTATTTCTATATGAAGCTATGCGCCGTTCTGTTTCACTTGAAGTGGGCAGGCAATGCTTAAGCTCTTTAGGTGAAAGTAATCTCATAAAAAGGTATTTCTTCTTATCTATGAAAAGATTTGAACCTATCATACGTAAATAAATTGCGCAAGGTGCTTTTCTTTTAAAAAAATAAGGCTTAAAAAAACTATTTTTAAATAGTGGTAAAATTTCATTGAGTTAAAAATGTCTTGATACACGAGTCTATTTGGGAATACACTATCCTGATTGTTTTAACTTTTGGGAAGATTTTCTTTATGAAGTATTCTTTGGACGCATTGGTTGCTTTTTTAACTCAAGTAGATGCCTTTTTATGGGGACGTTTTTTAGCTTTCTTTCTTGTATTTGTAGGTCTTAGTTTAACAGTTCGTCTTAAAGGAATGCAGTTTAGATATCTATTTTATTCATTAAAACTTGCTTTTACACGAAGCGATGATGATGCTGAGGGAGATATTTCTCAATTTCAGTCGCTCATGACCGCTCTATCCGCCACTATTGGTATTGGTAGCATTGCTGGAGTGGCAACAGCGATTATGGCTGGAGGATTTGGAGCTATTTTCTGGATGTGGATGATCGCTTTAATCGGAATGGCTACAAAATATGCCGAAGCTATTTTAGCAGTAAAATTTCGAAAAGTGGATAAACAAGGTCGTATGTGCGGCGGTCCTATGTATTATATTCAACGAGGACTGGGATGGAAAGGGTTGGCAATAGCATTTGCTTTTTTTGGAGTCCTTTCTAGTTTTGCAGGAGGGAATATTATCCAGGCAAACTCTATAGCGCTAGCCCTAAGGGATTTAACAGGTGTCTCCCCTCATTGGTCAGGGGTCTTTTTTTCTATATTAACCGCTTCTATAGTTCTTGGCGGGATTAAAAGCATTGGCAAAGTAAGTTCTTATTTTGTTCCTGTAATGGCTCTGCTGTATGTGGCTGGAGGTATAACTATACTGATTGTAAAGGCGAGTTTAATCCCCCAATGTCTCTACCAAATAGTTGCATCTGCTTTTCAAGGTCAGGCTGCTATCGGTGGCTTTTTGGGTGCGGGAGTGATGGCGGCGATACAGATGGGTGTAGCCAGAGGAGTTTCCTCCAACGAAGCAGGCCTTGGTAGCGCTCCCATTGCCGCCGCCGCCGCTAAAACCGATGTCCCTGGTAGGCAGGCCCTTATTTCAATGACAGGTGTTTTTTTATCTAGCATTATAGTTTGTTCTATTACAGCACTCGTGATAGGAGTTACTGGAGTGGTGGGTAAAGTAGGTCCATCCGATATTCCTTTGAATGGAGCTGGGCTAGTGATGGAAGCATTTAAAAGTGTTATTCCTCAAGGGGATGCAATTGTTGCCATAGGAGTCATTCTATTCGGATATTCGACGATTGTGGGATGGGCTTATTATGGTGAAAAGTGTATAGAATTTCTTGCGGGAAGTAAGATCCTTTTCGCTTATAGAATAGTATTTTGCTGCGTAGTATTTTTTGGAGCAATTTTAAGTTTTGATATAGTCTGGCCCTTGGCAGATATTATGAATGGTCTCATGGCGCTACCTAATTTAATAGCTCTTTTTGCTCTGACCCCTATCATTGTTTCAGAATCTAAAGGTTTCTTCGCTTTGCTTGACACAGAGAAAGCCCTTAAACACCAGCCTTTATCTATAAAATAGTTGAACCTTAGCCCATAAAATAATTTTAATGGCTAAGGTGAAATTAAATAATTTTGATTGTTGGAGTTTTTTTTCGTTTTTATATTACAACGAGAATATAAATTATACTTTGTTAATAAAAAATCACCTCTTTAGATAAAAATATTTTTTTGATGTAGAGTCTATTATGTCTATTTGTTCTCCAATAAAAATGTTTGATTCATGCTCTCTATCTTACTCGCTGTATAAAGAGCAAAATCAGAGATCTCTCTTATCATCTAGTTTAAAAATCAAAATTATAAAAAAAATCGGAAAAGGATCTTTTGGGGAAGTTTTTCAGGTGCGGATCCAAGAAAGCTGTCTTCAAAGAAATATGAAAAGTGCTTTGAAAGTGAGCAGAATCAGTACCAGCCCTCAGAGTTGTCATAAGCATATTTCATCATTAAAAAAAGAAGCTCAAATTTTAAGAAAGCTTAATGAAGCAGATCCTTTGGATTTAATGCCGATTGTCAGGCTAATTAGAGCAGGAGATATTTCTTTTAGACAATTTGGGATCTTAGAGTGTTTATATCCATCAAATTTATCTGAATATATCCAAAAAGAGAGGCCGCTGGGAAGTTCTTTCGAGGAAACGGCGCTAGTGGCATATCAAATTTTTCAAGGATTAAGTTTTTTATCGCAAATCGGCAATTCGATCATTCATGGTGATATTAAGCCCGAAAATATTCTGGTTGAATTTAATCTAGAAACTAAAAATATACGAAGAATACGCCTTGCCGATTTTGGGATTTCACGCCATGGTCCTCAAAATAATATCCAAAGAGATTGCATTGGAACTAGAAATTGGAGGGCCCCGGAGCTAGAGCTAAGAGCTCCATTTGATACAAGAGCTGACCTATGGAGTGCAGCTTGTGTTCTTTATTTTGTCTATACCAGTAAATGTCTATTTAATAGTCAAAGTCAGCAGGAATACCTGGAAGAGATTATACATTTTGCTAAAGAGGTAGGTCCATCTACCCACCAAGAAATCCCACCAGCTAAAGCCAGGAAAATAGAAATTGGTATTAAAAATAAGTCAGCATATATTGAAGATCTTCTAGCAGCCGGCGCGAATCAGACCTTACTTCGCTCTAAAGAAAAACTAGAATCCCCTGTTTTAACTGTGTACAGACAGCGTTTCTCCCATCTTCTCGATAGTCTTTTACAGTGGTTGCCTGAAAATCGTATGTTACCTATACAAGCCCTTGATCATCCCTTCTTTTTATTCAATACCGATGTAGGTATCAAGACCTCTTCATCAAGTTTAAACTATACAGTAGGGGATATAATCGAAAGTACAGATAAGACTGCTGAAAGGCAGCTTAGCGGCACAAAGAGCTGTCCACGGCCAAGGTACCCCAAGTATCATCTTTTTCATCCTAGCAGACCCTCTCTTTTATATACGCCCTTGAACCCAAAAAATGAGGTTAGTGCGATCGCAGTCCAAGAGTTTCCTACCTCATCATCCACCTTAAGATTGGTTACGAGGCTTTCTGTGCATCTTAAGACTACTTATGAAAAAATAGATCAAGATCATATTCAAAAAAATAAAATAGATTTAAGCTCTACCCTTCAGCTCAAAGAGACGTATCCTATCAAGGACCTTAGCTCTATAAAGCAGCTTAATGACTTGCCAGATTTTTTTGTTAACTCTGTGGGAAAAGTCCATATTCTCCAGCTCATTGGGGCTGGAGCGTATGGAAGTGTCTATCATGCGTATTTTCAACCTCACGGCTCGGGTAAGGTGCTTGATGTGGCGCTAAAGGTAAATCGAGTAGTTGAAAATGATATGCAAACAAACAAGCTTTTGCAATCGTTACAAAATGAAAGTAATATTCTTGCCCATATCACAAGTTGTGATCCCGAGGATTCTCTTCCCATTGCAAGATATGTTTCACAATTTCCTTTTGGCAAAAGTAGACATTGTCTGCTGCAAAATAAATATGCTGGTGATCTTTGCTCATTACCAAGGCCATCAAATGTACCAGGAGCTATTTTTGATAAAGTAGCTCAAATAGCACAAAGTATTTTACAAGCTCTTATTGGATTAAAAAAAGATCCAATTGGTTTAGCTCACTGTGATTTAAAGCCGGAAAATATTTTACTAGATTCATGTAGCCAAAATCATCTCATTCGTATTACAGATTTTGGAATGGCTAAAAAAGTCCCGAGCGGCAATGAAAAAAA
>JBEIFG010000046.1:0-9634 GCA_040382555.1 Chlamydiales bacterium
TAATGTTAATTATAGGTTATTTGTATGGTGGAAATATGAAATTAGCTATTATTGGATCTGGAGTAATGGGATCTGCTTTTGCAAAGGCTCTTTCCAAAAAATATGAAATAGGTATTGTGGGTAGGAGCGAAGAAAAGGTGGCAGCTTTTCTACAAAATCATAATGTCCGAAAGGTTTCAATAGAGCAGGCTTTCGCAGAATATTCTTGGGTGATTTTAGCGATAAAACCAAAAGATTTAGCTGCTTTTGCACAAAAGCACGCAAAGCTTTGTAGAAAAGAAACAATTATAGTCAGTCTTTTAGCTGGAATTTCTCAACAAACACTGAGTGAATTATTTACCTTTGCCAAAATAGTCAGAGTGATGCCTAACTTACCGATTACTTGTGGATCGGGAGTCGTTGGTGTGGTTTCATCTGAGGATGCTTCCTTACAAGATACCATAAAGGAATTATTTTCCTCTCTTGGCTTGGTATATTTTTTACCTGAAACTCTTATGGATTCTTTTACAGCGGTGTGCGGCTCTTCCCCCGCCTTTATTTTAGCGATGATAGATGCAATGATTGAGGGAGCTGTGGCTTTGGGAATCCCAGGAAAAGACGCAAAAGAACTGGTCATGCAGTCATTTCTGGGAACAGTGAATTTACTTCAGCAAACCAAAGAGCACCCAGCGGTACTTAAAATGAATGTTTGTTCACCGGGAGGAACCACAATTGCTGGATTAGAGGAAATGGAGAAGCATGCGTTTCGATCGTGTATTTTTCAGACCCTTCATGCAACAGCTTCCCGTTCAAAGGAATTATCCAGATTCGTGAAGAACGATTGATTTCTTTTTTTTCAGGTGTCAGAAAATAAGAAATCGATATATTGACAAAAAGATATATATACGTAGGACAGGGGTTCGGTAGGTATGAAATTACGCGTAGAAAGCGATATCGTTCGTGAAAACGTTGAGCTTTTTAAACTGCTTTTGAAACGATCTCTGACAAAAAATAAAAATCAGCTTGATAATAAGGTATATCTTATGTTTGTTCATAAGATTACAGGAAAGATGACCTTTTTTGCAGACTTTGAGGATCTCCCTCATCATCAATGGCAGCCCATTTCTTTAAAACTCAAAGCGACTAAGGGTCCTAAAGGGGCTCTTGAGTGGGAAGTCTGTGACAGTGGAAATGATCCTTCTGTAAACGGATTGAATGATACAGCAAGTGCAGTTTTTCGCCAGACATTCAAAACCATTCAAGTAATATCAAGACTTTTGCCCCGAATCCAGGATGTCTCCAAGCTTCTAGATACATTTTCTCAAGTTCAACTGATCCAACCTTTTGATAAACCTGTTTTTTCAGATATTATCCATGAGTCTTGGCATCAAATCCCTCGAGAGCAAGCGGAGAATGTACTCTCTACTAAAGAGTCAGGGACATTTTTTTTTCGAAAAGATGAATATGCTAAAATTCTTGAGGTGGAGTTATCTAAAGCTCATAAACGGATGTTACCTTGTATTACCTTAACTTATATTGATTCAGAGGCAAGAATTTGTGATAAAACTCTTGTATATGTCACAGAGGGATGGATGGTTTATGATGATGACCCTAGATTACTTGAGCCTATTTATCCAGATATAGAGACATTTCTAGACAACATGAAAGGGATCCTTAAAGCTCCTCTGATTCACGGCGCAGATTTTTGAAATAGTTGATAGATCTTACTGGCAGGCCATTTTATAAAATAAGGTATGCAGTCAACTACCGAAAATCGCCAGCCTCTTTGGTTGATTGTGCCATGATAAGCTAAAAAATTTATGCTGGATATGATACCTAAGGTCGTTAGCGCAACAACGGGTAGCATGGGGGGACATAAAGCTATGACCGCAGCGGAGGTAATAGCACAACCCACAAAGATAATTAATGAAACGATATGCACAATCAAGATTTTTTTAGCTTGGATATCACAAAGAGTGAGAAGCTCTTTCACTTCTTTTTTTCCTTCCTCCGATATATGGGCTTCTTTTGAGCGAAGCTTTTTCAATGCAGGCTCTAGTTTTTCAGAAAGATCTTTAGCACACCAGGGGCTCACACGCTTGCAGAGCTGGTTGAACTTGGTTTTTAAAAGCTTATTTTGTAGATCAAATATTTCATCTTCGATTTGTAGATCTGTTCCAGAGGGCAGACGGGAGCGGGCTATTCTTTCAATGCGCTTAAACTCCTGAGAGCTAATTTTAAGATATTTACTTTGGATCTTGTTAGCTTCCTTAAGTAAAAGCATTTTACTCACTTTTTTCAGCACGTCTTGACTCAGCTGCAAAGTCTCTTCGCTTATATGTTCATTCGATGGATTGTTTAAATGTCTAAGGGAGTTTTGTATGTTAAGAGGAAATAATTCATTTTTTTCTAAAAGCAGATCTAAGACTTGAAGTAATTTCTTTTTTTTAATTTTTGGATTGCTTTCCTCTAAAAAAGCATCTACTTTATCTACTAATGAGTGGGATAAATAAGTTAAGAATTTTTTTTGCCTATGAATATTTATACTTTCAAACACTATTTCTATTGCACTCACGGCAAGCGCTGCAAAATTGAGATGGTATAAAATGGTTTTGCTAGACAACAAAGGGGTCTGTAGAGCCCCATTAATTCCTAATATAGATCCTAACTGCATGCAAAAAGTGCCGACGTATCCTAAAGAGGCAAGCGCATTTAAAGGTAGGGAGTATAAACGTAGCCTTGCATCTAAACGGGCTTCTTTATCTTGGATGGCGTAAGAGCGGATTAAAGAAAAAATATTACAGATAAAATCGTAGGGAATAGTAATTAAATTCAGCGCGGAGGGAAGACTCGAAGGCTCACACGCACTAACTTCAGGTTGTGAAATTCCTAATGAATTGCATGTTAATTGTGAATTTAAATAATTAAATCTAATTTTATTATTCATATGATTTAACTTTTTGTAATGTAACATAAATTATACCGTGTATTTAATTAATGTTCACTTTAAATGATTTGAAAAAAAGTTTATTCTACCCAACCAAAAAGATACCTTTAAAACGGGGGGGGAGGTTTATGCAAAGTCGATTTTTTTTAGGTTTGATTTGTTCTACTTTGATGGTCTTATCCATTCAAAGTGCTAAAGCGGAAGAGCTCAGAGATTATCAAGCTAAAGATTTTTCTTACCTTTTAAATATGAAAGGCTGCGATCAGCAGATGTTAAAAAATCATTTTATCTTATACCAGGGATATGTGGCACAAACAAATCTTCTGCTCAAAAATCTTGCCGCTTTAAGAGAGCTTGGAAAAGAAAGAACCCTTGAATATGGAGCATTGAAAAGACGCTTGGGATGGGAATTTAACGGGATGAGACTTCATGAATGGTATTTTGAAAATTTAGGAGGGGTAGGTTCCCCCCGCATGGCTCCAAGCCTAGTTTTAGAAATTGCTAAGCAGTTTGGTTCTTTTAATTCCTGGAAACAGGATTTTATAGCTACGGGGATGATGAGAGGAATTGGTTGGGTAGTCTTGTATAAAGATAACCTTACAGGTAAGATGTTTAATGAATGGATTCAAGAACATGATGTGGGTAATATTATGTTTGCCAATGCCATTTTAGTAATGGATGTTTGGGAGCATGCGTATATGATTCAATACGGATTGAATAGAGAAGAGTATATTTCTTATTTTTTTGCTCATATTGATTGGGGAGTAGTAGAAAAAAGATTTAACCCTGGAAAGTAAGATGTCCAAATTTCCAAATGTGATTCCCTTACCAGTATCAGTTACAGAACTTAGAGCCTCTAGAAAGAAGCAGATGATTTCTACAGCTAAGCGTGGTGTTATTTTTCGTTGCTTGATTATCTTAGCTGAAATTTTTGGTTTTTTCTATTTTGGTAGCTCATCGCTTCTTTTGGATGCGATGTCTTCTTTAGTGGATGTAGCCTCAAGTATTTTACTTATCGTATGCATCATTTTAGCAGATAGGCCGCCTGATAGACATCATCCATTTGGTCACGGAAGATTTGAGCCAATTGCAGGCCTTCAGCTAGGGATTTTACTCGCTGTGCTGGGAGCCGTGATGTCTTATCAGCAAACTAAGGCAGCCTTTTTTGGTGATCATGTGGGATCAATTCATCCCAAAGCGTTTCTGATTCCTTTGGGAGCCGTCATTCTTTTAGAGCTTGGCTATCAACACTTAAAAAGAGTGGCCAGGCAACAAAATAGTCCAGCTCTTTTGGCTGATGCCGTGCATTATCGCATCGATGGTATTAATAGTATGTTTGCTACAGTGGCTCTACTCTTAGGGGCTTATTTTCCAGCTTCAAGTCAAGTTATAGATCATTTTGGAGCAGTAGTAATTGCGATACTTATGATCCTAATTGGTATTTTTGCGGCAAAAAATAATATTCATCAATTACTGGACCGAGTTCCGGAAGATCATTTTTTTTCCCTTGTGAGAGATGCGGCTATGAAAGTAGAGGGGGTTCAAGCCACAGAGAAGCTGTTAATCCAAGTTTATGGTCCTGATGCTCATGTATCGATAGATGTGGAAGTAGACCCTTTATTTTCTGTGGAGGTAGCACATGAAATCACTCAAAGGGTCAGAAGAGAAATACAGCTAGCCTGGCCTTCGGTGCGTGATGTAATCGTTCATGTCGAGCCCTTTTACGAAAAAAACAAATAAGCAGAGGATGTTTCCATCCTCTTTTGAGGGGTATCTACTTTCTTATCTTCTTATACATTTGTATTCTAAGCGCAAGGATGATCAAAACTGCCAGGCTTAAAAGACTCATGAAACCTGCTGGGAAGAATTTTAGAGTTTTAGCAAATCGATAGGTAAAAAAAGCATCGAGAATAAAGGCTAAGAATAAGGCTGTCCATTGACCCCAAGTTTTTTTTACTATCATAGCCCTGCCTGCTAGAAAAAGTAATGCTCCAAATAGAGTGCCGCTTATGGCAGAGGGGGGGCTATGGGAAGTGATGTATCCAATCCATCCACCGATAAATACAAGCAGTCCGTAAATTAAAACAATAGAGCCTGTTTTTTTCATTATATTACTCCAGAAAGTTTACCTGACTAAGTTTGATAGTAAAATAGCTGTGATTTACATGCTATGAGAAATTTGAATATATTCCCGTAAATTATCTGGAATATCTAGGGAAAGAGTTTTGAATTTATTCTTATGTATTTTTTATCTAGTGGAAATAGAGTTTGGATAAGACATTAAGTCTTTGAAAATGAGAAAAATCATAGAGTACTTAGATCGTCCTAAAAGGCCATAGAATCCATTTTCTATGGCCTTTTGTTTTTTTTAACTTAGAGTTTCTTTTGTCAGAGAGATAATATCTTTCATGTACTTATCCTGGACCTTGTGATAATCATTAAGGTTACCGTCTTCGATAGCATTAAGCCCGCTGTTCTTTTCTATTTGTAGATTAGCCATGGCTACGGGGCGTTTTTTTTCTAGAGCCTGTATCCAATCCTCTCTTTGGACTAAGATGCTAGCTTTAGCGTCCAGGGTCGATATCTGATGATGAGTTTGTTAAAGAGATTGAGGATAAATTGAAACTCATTGGGATGAAATACAAAATTTTCAATAAAGAAAATGGATTAAGCGACATAAAACAATAAAAACAAAATTGCGTACAGCCAATATGCTGAATCGAATTTATAGGTGCTGCTATTTGAGACATGGCAGCACCCTGGCAACACTCACCTTGCTCATGCGTCAAGCAACTGAAAACTAACTATCTAGAAATTGAGAAAAGTCAATGATGTCATTAAAGACATCACTTTCTCTGATTGCGTGGCTAACTCCGTTAACGTGAATGAGAACGGGCCTAACAGAAAATCCCTTGGGAAAGGAAAGGCTTTCAATCTTCTTTTCCATTTCCTCAACAACAGAGCCTTTGACTTCAGAAGAGCTAAACTTGATCTCGCATACATAGAGCGTGTTGTGCTTCGTCTGGATTAGCAGGTCTATTTGACACCCTTTCATCCTCTGGGTTTTTCTCTGAAAAAATGGCCCGAAATTTGAAACTTCTGATGGGTTAATCCGAAGGATTTCTAACAGTTTTTTCAAGTTGTTCAAAACAAGATTCTCGAATTGCAGACCCATAACGGATTCCCACCCAGGCAGGTGTATAAAAGAGCCAGACTCAAACACCCCTTTAGCAATTTTGTCCTTATTTGGCTCGATGTACCTCAAGTAAAACCTGAGATAATTGTCCTTTAGCCTGAACTTTTTCAGTCTAGACTCTTCTTTTGTCGAGAGATTCCATGTGCAGTCTTCCTGAATAAACCCTGCAAGATCGAGGTCGTCTAAGCATCTTGATAGATAGCCGCTCTTCCCAATCCCCAAGCGTTCACTTATCTCCTCAAGAGAAAGCGATGAGTGATCAAGAGCCCTTACAATACTTCCGTATGTTGCTGCTTTTTTAGAGAATAGATCAGAGAAAATTTGATCGAACTCGCGGAATAAAAGCCCATCAGCCTGAAAGCAAAGTCTGTGAATATTGTCTTCTGATGAGTGTGAAGGGATTATCTCTTCCAGGTATTTTGGAATCCCACCCATAACAGAAAGCAGTTTGAATTTCTCATAAGCGCTAACCTTGTTTCTCTTGGCTCCCCAGAACTCACTGCTTTCATTGATGGATAGCTCTTTCAAAACCAAGTCTAAAGAGATTCGTCCAACAAACCCTGTGGTTTGCAATATGTTTTCTTCAATCCAGCTGGATACAGAGCCGCAGATGATCATGATCAGATTTGGGTTCTCGGAAAACTGTAAATCCCAAGCTGTTTTGAGCTTTCCAAGGAAGTCAGGGTCTTCTGACCCCATCCACGAAATTTCGTCTAAGACGATGACGATCTTCTTGTCTTTGGACAGGTTCCCAAGAAAGGCGAAGTGCTCGACCCAATCGGTAGCCTGCATTTTTGGTATCCCAAAGCTCTTGGACAGCTGGGCAGAAAAGTCATCCAATTGCCTCTGCTTAGTGACCCCTGGAACTGGAGGAAGGCCAGAGAAAATCCAACTGGTTTTATCGGAGACAAACTCCTTAATCAATCGGCTTTTCCCAACACGCCTTCTGCCTCTAATCACTATTAAACTAGACGATTTCTTCTTTAGTAACAGCTCTAGGGATTCAAGCTCTTTCGTGCGTCCAATGAATTTCATGTCATTCTCATGTAGTAAAATTTAAGCCTAATTCTACTACATATAACATACAAATGTCAATCATGTGAAGCTGTAAAACAGCATTTTCCCTAGGAGATTCAAATTTGGTTGATAAACATCGAAAAAATGGATGTCGAAAAAATCGATAAATTTCACACCAGAAATAGCCATTATCCTACTGTAAAAAATATATGAAAACGGGTATGTTTTGAGGGCTATTGATATGTAATTTGGGTATATATGAAATTTGAACTAGCTGGTTACAAAACAGTAAAAAGCAAAGAAAATTCTTTAAAAGTAGAAATAACAATCAAAGAACTCGAACACATGTATGCAATGCTAGATAAAGAATGTAGCATGAGCGATGCCCTCTATGGGCTAGCTGGTGGAACCAGGGGATACCGCTCTCTTATATTCGGTCTGCATGCCAAGTTAGAAAAAATGATCCAGTCCCAAAAGAAAGTACCCGCTGAGGAAAATGCAGTGAAATAGCTAAAGGAATTTCGCCATTTGAGATAGGGCCTCGTCCTTATTTTTTAACCTAACAAGATCATTCCAATCAGACGCCTCTTTGGATGACTCTATTTCGTTGAATCCTGGAGCCGCCAAGGTGAAGTCACATCCAATAGCGTCACGCGATTGTATAGCCTTTAAAATGCCTGCATTTCGATTTCGTGTTTTTTCAAGGTGTTGGTCGTTGTCGGCAAAGAGAATGATGTGAGATTTTGGAAAAAGAATGCGGATAGATTGAGAAACGGCAAAAAGATTTTCAGATGTAAACGCGCATATTGTTGGAACTCCGCTCAGCTCCATGCATGTTGCTGCTGTAACATAACTTTCTGCAATTCCAATGCGCTCGCCATTTAGAAGATGGCCCAACCTGTGAAACAATCCATCAGTTCTACAACCCTTCGGATGTCTCTTCGTCCCATCAGGATTCAATAGCTGATAGCTCCACAGCCTCTCATGTTCATCAAACATCGGGACGACAGCGACATTGCCATACTCTTCACTGGAACGGAACCTTATTCCGTAACTACCCACACCTTTACGATCCAAGTAGTTAGACGAACCTTGAATATTGCTGTGACTCCAAAAGCCATAGGCCCAACGTGCTGCCGCCTCCTGTTCTTCTTTCGGCGCTTCATGAACCATATGGTGTGCCGCGAAGCTAACATTCTCATTCTCTGAAGGATGCAAACCATACGTCTTGATGTTCCCAAGTCCATTCTGGCCACGGAATGAAGTCCTGATTCCAAGCAATCCATTGTCAAGTTGCTCTGTGCTAGATATGTAAGAATATTCGCCACGGCCTTTTGTCTCTTCATGACCGTGGCAGCGAACCCATCGAGAGGAGTCTAGCTTAAGATCAGAGATGTTTAAGCCATTCTCATTGAGTGCCTTGATGTGTTCTTGCACCTGCTCTGTATACGTTTTGTAAGCCACATGTCTCCAAGGATATGAAGCGCCGAAGAAAAAGGTTTATCGGCGCTATGGGTTCTGTTGCCTCTTCTCTTTCTTTCGGCGTTTCTTGTCTTCCTAAGGCAAGCCGCCGCCGTTAGGCATAGGCGGTGCGCCGAACGTCTCATGAGACTCTCTTATGATTCTCATAAGAGTCTCATAAGTATCTCCCTCATGGATTTTCCCAGGAGAAACTCTGCAACGTATAACGGTAAGACATTCGTTTGAAGTGGGGCTATTCATACTCTTTATTTAGGTGAAATATCCACTTAGCACCACCAGTAGAATTCGGTTTTTTTTCTACTTCTAGAACGATGCCCATGTTTATCATTGTGCGCACATCTTTCTCTATGCGCTCATGTAGCATTTTTTTTCTGTTCTGTTTCACATATTTTTCAAGGCCAAGCATGTACGGAAGGTTTTCTTCGTTTATCTCTGTCTTGTATCTATTTGCGCTCAGGTCCCTAAGCATCCACTCCATTAATGTTTGCATACTGGACGTAACCTTGTTGTGGCCGCCCGCTGCAATTACAAGTCTTCGATTGGTATCTATAGGGAACTCAATGAATTTTGTGTCTATTTGGTCAGTAAAAATAGGATTTAGTGCGATGACGATTTCGCCTTTAGCTTCTCGAACAGAATTATCTTCATTGTCTAGTCTTTCTTTTTCTTCAGCAGTTAGGTCGGGCATGAATAGGATTATCTTTATAAGGGACTGAAAATCTTCTATTCTGTCGGTCAAAACTTCTTCTTTTTTGCCGCTTTTTGTTTTTTTTATTCTGTCGTATTTTATTAATACCTTCTTTGATTCAAGTTGGTGTAATGTGTTATTTATAAAAGCAATATCTGCTCCAGAATAATCATCTTTTCCCATATATACCGCTAGTGATTGAAGAAACGATTTGATAAAAATTCAGGTTGACATGCAACATGTTAATTATGATTTTCTTAAACGATGCAGAACGAGCACAACTTAAAATACAACATAGGCGTGAAAGAGACGGGAGAATACGAGA
>JBEIFG010000047.1:0-9612 GCA_040382555.1 Chlamydiales bacterium
AGAATCAGCATCACGAAATGCTTCTTAAATCATTAATTATCAATAAACTAAACACCCTTGGGCTGCCTGTAAGAACCTAGTGTCCAGATCTCCAAGAGCTTATAGGCTTCCAGTTTATAAATTAAAAACTTGTCAAAAAGCCAATTACGCAACAACGCCAGCAGAAGTCCCATTTACGGATGGAATGGAATCCATAGATTTGAAATCTGATAAAGGATGTTCGGTATTGAAAATCCGAGGAGAGGGTGAAAATTCATACAAGAGAAAAGTGAGATGGATGGATTGAAGCGCCAAAGGATTGAGGGATTGACTGACCGTTGGGCGGAATCGCTTTATAATGATCTAGCAGAAGTAAGAAAAAAATGGGAATTCAGCTAGCTTTTGTGAGATAACTCCATAAACATATATTCAAGTACGTTTTTAACTCTAACGCTGCGTTGAATAGCTAGTCTAGATTCCTCTAAACACTTACCCACCTGTTCCAATGGTGGCAGGGAAGCCATGGCTGCAGCACTCATATTTTGCAGCGCATCCACATGGAAAATATAATTTTGGGAAGCCCCCACTTTGATTAAGTAAAGATCTCTAAACCAATAAAAAATCTCTTCTAAGAAGCTATCTACCTCTGTAAAAAAACGAGTAGATTCCCCCGCTTCCATAAAACTCATAAGATATTGTTCCATTTTTTGTAATGAATCAGCATGTTTTACTGAGCAGAAGGAAGAAGAAGATAAAATTTCAAGCCACAAAGAACTAGCGCTTACTTTTTCTTTATCTAATAGCTCTATTGCCTTCTCCATCGAGCCATGAGAGAGTATTGCTATCTTTTTTGCCTCTGCTGCTGAAAGCTTATGCTGCTTTTCCAAGAAAGTAGCTAGCTCTTTCTCTGAAATGGAGAAAAAAGGTACTTTGCGGCATCTTGACTGAATAGTCGGAATGATATTTTCTGGGCGCTGAGTAAGTAAAAGTATAAAATTATTCTTTTGAGGCTCTTCTAATGTCTTTAGTAGCGCATTGCTGCTAGATGGCAACATTCTATCTGCCTCATCGATGATACACACTCTAGCAGAAGCTTCAAAAGGCTCAAGCGACATAAGTTCTTGTAACTGATGGATAGAGGCAATTGAGTGCATTCCAGTTTTCCCATCGGGGGAAAAACAGCGAACATCTGGGTGATTATTTACATCAATTTTTCGTATATGAGCTTCCCCTAAAATTTCTTTGGCTAGCTCTAAAGAAAAAAGCTTTTTACCCACTCCCGCAGGGCCTGAAAAGAGTATGGCGTGGGGTATTTTTCGATGCAGTATGAATTTAGTTAGTATAGCTTTAGCAAATTCATTACCGATTAATTTAAAAAACATGCTGAATAATCTCTAAAGATTGCTCAAAGACTTCTCCAGGAGTTTTGCTTGCGTCTACGATTTTGAACCGCTCTGCATTTTCTTTTGCGATCTTATGAAAAGCCTTTCGAATTTTTTCATGAAACTGGATTCCTTCAGATTCAATGCGGTCTTTATCCTGTCTATGACGAAGCACCCTCTTTAATCCAATCTTTGGATCTATATCTAAATATATAGTTAGATCTGGTTCTAAGCCTTCAGCAGCAAAATTGCATAGTGAGCGAGTCCACTTTGTATCAAACCCTCGAGCGGTACCTTGATAGGCGACAGTAGAGTCATTAAACCTGTCACAAAGTACTATACAGCCCTCATTAAGAGCGGGCTGTATTACTTCCGCCACATGCTGAGCCCTATCCGCTAGAAATAAAAATAACTCACTGCGGGCACTTAGAGGAGGATCTGTCTTCGTTAATAATAAATTACGAAGGATGTCCCCAACTCTAGTACCACCTGGCGCCTTAGTTTTTAAAACAGGACGCCCCATTTTTTCTAGGTATTGATAAAGGGTATCTATTAAAGTAGATTTACCTGCTCCATCACCACCTTCAAAAGTAATGAAACATCCGCTTGATTTCATTCTTCAGTAAGTCCTGTATCTAAGGTTTCCTCTGGTGAAGTCAAAGTCTCAAGAGATAGCTCTGGAGCTGTCCCATCCCCTGAAGGAACTACTAGCCCAGATTCTTCTGACTTTTCTTGATCTTGGTCTCGAATTTCAATCTTTTGAACAGCTACAATTTTTGTGTCATCCTGTAGGTTAGCTAATCGCACTCCTTGTGTCGATCGTCCCATTACCCTTACATCTCGCATGGAAATACGTAGGGTCTGGCCTGAATTTGACATCAGTAGCACACTATCATTATCTGTCATAGAGACAGCACCTATCACTTTGCCGTTGCGATCACTTGCTATGATAGAACGAACGCCGACTCCACCTCGATTTGTTTGCCTAAACTCTTCCACTAAGGATCGTTTACCAAATCCATTTTCACAAACCACTAAAAGGCTTTCGTTGCCATTGACTACTTCACAAGAAACCACTCCGTCTTGTTCATTTTTGAGCGTAGCCCCACGTACCCCTCTAGCTACTCTTCCCACAGGACGCACTTGATTTTGATCAAAGCGAACAGCCATACCATCTTTTGTAAATAACATGACTTGCTGGCCTTCCTTAGTTAAACGAGCCGCTATGACTTCATCCCCTTCATCAATATTAATTGCATACACTCCCTTTCGTCTAGGAGAATCAAAAGCACTTAACTCGGTCTTTTTCACCACACCCTGGCGAGTACAGAGTAGGATATAAGATTCCGGGGCTGCAAAATTCTTTACTCTTAAAACGGCCGCTATCTTTTCATCTTTTTGAATATCTTCAAGTAAATTAATGATCGGCTTGCCTTTAGATCGTCTGCTGCCCTCTGGGATCTGCCAACCTTTTAACCAGTAGCACCTTCCTAAACTGGTAAATATCATAATATAGTCGTGAGTGGAAGCTACATACACATCCTTGAGAGTATCCGCCTCTTTTTTCATTTCCATTCCAATTACACCCTGACCACCTCGACGCTGCTCCCTAAAAGTATCTATAGGCATTCTCTTGATATAGTCGTCTTCCGATATGGTGATGATTACCTGCTCATCTGCAATTAAATCTTCCATATTGAATTCACCTTCAGCAGCAGTAATTTTGGTTCTTCTGTCTGATGAATGATGCTTTTTTAATTCAAGAAGCTCATCTTTAATGATACCCCGGACAAGCATTTCACTAGCGAGAACCGCTCTTAAATGTGAAATCTTAGCCAAAAGATCTTGAAACTCCCCTTCTATCTTATCTCTTTCTAAGCCCGTAAGTTGATATAATCTTAAGTCAAGCACTGCGCCGGCTTGTCTTTCACTTAAGGTATATTGAGACATAAGCGAAGACCTAGCTTCTTCTCTGCTACTGCTTGCACGTATTAATTTTACCACTTCATCTAAGTGATCAAGAGCTTTTAAATATCCTTCTAAAATATGGGCACGCGCTTCTGCCTTCGCAAGCTCAAAGCGTGTACGTCTTCTGATTACCTCAATTCTATGGTCCACCCAGCTAGCAATCATATGCTTGATATTCATAGTACGAGGAAGACCTTTATCCAGAGCTAGCATATTGCAGCCAAACGTGACCTGGAGATCTGTAAACTTAAATAGTTGATTAATGGTTACATCAGGGATTTCACCTCTTTTTAATTCGACAACGATTCTCATACCCTCTTTATCGGATTCATCCCTTATATCTGATATACCAGGTATTGTTTTTTGAGTTACGAGCTCCGCAATCCGCTGGATCAGCATAGATTTACTTACATTATAGGGAATCTCATCGATAACTAGTCGCTGGCGATCAGCAGATGAATCTAAATCCTCAACGCGTATCACCCCACGAAGCAAAATCTTACCCCGCCCCGTATGATATGCTTCTTTAATTCCCCTATATCCACAAATCACGCCACCAGTTGGAAAATCAGGAGCTGGCATAACTTCCATAATTTCTTCTATGGAAACTGAAGGGTTGTCAATCACTAGGTTAGTCGCATTAATTAACTCCATCAAATTATGCGGCGGAATATTTGTAGCCATACCCACTGCAATACCCGAAGAACCATTAGAAAGAAGGTTAGGAAATTTCGCTGGAAAAACTGTCGGTTCTGTTTTAGTTTCATCATAGTTGGATACGAGATCGACAGTATCTTTCTCTAAATCTTCCATTAATGCCATAGACGAATGGGTAAGTCTAGCTTCGGTATAACGCATAGCAGCTGGAGGATCTCCGTCTACAGATCCAAAGTTACCTTGCCCATCGATTAAATTATAGCGCATAGCCCAACCTTGAGCCATGCGCACAAGGGTAGGATAGATAACTGTTTCACCGTGGGGATGGTAGTCACCAGAAGTATCCCCGGAAATTTTAGCACATTTTCTGTGCTTAGCACCAGGAGATAGATTTAGTTGTCTCATTGCAAATAAAATTCTTCGCTGAGAAGGTTTTAATCCGTCACGAACATCTGGAAGAGCTCGAGAAATAATAACGGACATTGAGTAACGAAGGTAGCTCTCCTTGACTTCTTCCTCTACGTTTCTTGGTAGTACGATTTCGTCTTTAGTGTATGACATGTGGTCGATTCTCCCTTAGATATCCAAGTTCTTTACAGATAATGCATGCTGTTCGATAAATGCCCTACGTGGAGGTACCTCTTCTCCCATTAGCATGGTAAACATATGATCCGCTGCGATCGCATCAGGAAGAGTAACTTTCAATAAAGTACGCTTAGAAGGATCCATTGTGGTCTCCCAAAGCTGATCCGCGTTCATCTCACCCAGGCCCTTATAACGTTGTATTTCGATTCCTTTTCTACCATTGGCCCGCAAGAAATCTATCCCTTCTTTAAGAGTATAAATAGATGTCTCCACTTGATTTTCCTCAATAATATCAAACAGCTTTCCTTCAGCCGCTAAATATTGATCAAAAGAAAACTGAAATGCAGCCAGGCTATCTCTAATAAATTCTAGCTTTTCTTTTTCAAAAAGCTCCATAAAAGGCAGGCTTTTTGCCCTAAAAGACTTCATCTCTTCCGTTCTTTCTTGCTCTGGTATAGAAGCTATAGTAGCTTCATGCTGAGCTTTTTGGATCTCTTCATTTTCTTTTTTGATTTCTGCAAATTCTTCCTCCGAATAGATAAAACGAGATTTTTCTCCCATATTTACCTGAAACCTTGGATATCTGCCTAGCTCATCTCGTCCATGCAGAAATTCTCTAAAGGGAATACCCTTTCTTTCTACAGAAGCCATGAAGGCCTCCACTTCTCTAATGGCTTCAATGAGTGTAGATACATTTTCTGCAGCTACCGGCGCACTATGGCCTGACATGCGAATTTGAACATCACCTGTACCCAGTTTTAATAGATATTCATCCATCTCTTTTTCCGAGTGGATGTACTGGCTAATTTTTTTACGGGTTACTCTATACAGAGGAGGTCTTGCAATATAGACAAAATTATTTTCAATTAAAGCTGGCATATGTCGGTAAAAGAAGGTCAAAAGAAGAGTTCTAATATGAGAACCATCCACGTCAGCATCCGTCATAATTATAATTTTATGGTAGCGAAGCTTTTCAATATTAAAATTATCTATTCCTATCCCACATCCAAAAGCGGAAACCATAGCTCCTACTTCTTGGTTTTGTAGAATTTTTTCTAACCGAGCTTTTTCGACGTTTAAAATCTTACCCCGAATAGGAAGTACTGCTTGAAATCTGCGATCTCTTCCACCTTTAGCTGAACCTCCCGCTGAATCTCCTTCCACAATATAAATTTCGCAAAGGGAGGGATCCTTCTCCTGACAATCCGTTAATTTACCTGGAAGACGCGCACTGTCTAATGCTGTCTTTCTTAAGGTCAACTCTCTTGCCTTTCTCGCTGCTTCTCTTGCCTGAGCTGCTAGTACAGCTTTTTCAATAATTATGCGTGCTATGACGGGGTTTTCATTTAAAAAGATGGCAAATTCTTCACCTACAATCTGCTGAACTACTGATCCTGCTTCACCGTTACCAAGCTTTTGCTTTGTTTGTCCCTCAAACTGGGGATTTGCCACTTTAAGAGATAGGACTGCGGTCATCCCCTCGCGCATATCGTCCCCTGAAATACTAATTTTATCCGCTTTAGCAAAATTATGACCTTTAATGTATTGGTTTAAAACTCTTGTTAGCGCAGTAGAAAAACCAGTTACATGGGTACCGCCAAGTCGGGTTGCTATGTTGTTTACGTAGGAGTGAAGGTTTTCAGAGTAGCTGTCATTCCACTGCATAGCCACCTCAAATTCCATAGGACCATCAACCCCTTCCTTAGCACCCTTAATATAGATAGCTTTAGGAAACAAGGGAGCTTTATTTTCATTTAGGTATTCGACAAAAGAAACAATTCCCCCCTCATAGCAAAAAGAAGCTGGAGCATGTTCGTCAGACCTTTCATCGATGAAATTAATACGTATACCCCGATTCAAAAATGCCAGTTCTCTTAAGCGCTTTAAGAGAACATCGTACTCATACACTGTTACGGAAAATAAAGTATCATCAGGTAAAAAAGTAACTTTTGTTCCAGAAGATGTAGATTCTCCCGTGAATCTTAATGAACCTTGAGGCTTACCTCTAGAGAAATCCATTTCATATAGCTTTCCCTCTTTCCTGACTTCCACATGAAGCATGGAGGATAAAGCATTTACACAAGAGACACCCACCCCATGCAAGCCTCCAGAAACCTTATACGTATTTTTATCAAACTTACCACCGGCATGAAGTATTGTCATAACTACTTCAAGAGCAGAAACATCTCTACCTTGTTTTTGAGATTCTTTTTCATGCTTGCCAATCGGGATACCTCTTCCATTATCCTCAACAGTTACCGAATGATCTTTATGAAGAACGACCGTAATCTCCGAGCAAAATCCAGCAAGCGCTTCATCAATACTGTTGTCAACCACTTCGTAGACGAGCTGGTGAAGTCCATTGGTATTTGTGTCCCCTATGTACATGCCAGGACGTTCTCGAACGGCTTGTAAACCTTCCAATACAGTAATCGAACTTGCATCGTATTGATTTTCTTTGGTCATTGTAGTCATACCTTATAGTCTCATCTATGTTCCATTTCCAACTTAGCTTTAGCCCAATCGGAAGTTAATATTTCGGATTATTACTGAGGGAAACCTAGATCGCAAAGCTTTTACAAGTTTAGGTTTCTCATGTTGAGACAGTAAACTGTAAAGAGAAGAATTTCTCACCTTTACGGTTAATATCCCCTCAACAAAGGATACCGCCTGCGTCATAGGAGCGAGTTTTTCACCAATTAATTCTGGCCAAATGGCTAGTATCAAATCAGGCCTTTGCTCAAAATTAGCTCCTAATTTACGCAAGGCGTCAGGTAAAATTTGACTGAGTTCTTTAGTCGTCTTTGCTGTTCCGTCGTAATATTTAGGAGTTCGTGAAAAAAACTTAGCCATTTTCTTTATCTCATGTCCATCATATCAGGACTATATTTTAGGCGCTGCAAAATAGCAACAATTTTATCTATATTTTTAGAGTCAAGGGTGCGGTTGAAAATAGGTATGCGTTTCGACTAAAAAAACCCTAGCTCACTTCAATGTTAAAGCAAAATTGAACTCAAACCAATAGAGATTAAAAAATAAATTGACATCGAAAGAAAATCGTTGAATGCAGTTACAATGGGACCGGAGGCAACAGCTGGATCAACCCCCACTCTAGTAAAGAATAGAGGAGAAAACACTCCGAGCATGGTACCTGCAAGACACGCACCCATCAATCCTATCCCCACCATCATTCCCACAATGGCTGGACTGATCGATAAAGCGGATAAACCCACAAAATCAAGCAAAAAGACCAAAATACCGCAAAGGACACCAAATACAAGACCCGTGCTCATTCCTATCATCAACTCTTTTAGGATTGCTTCTGTTTTGTTGCCTTTGGATATTAACCCTAAAGCCATACTGCGCACTAACACCGTGCTACACTGAATCCCAATATTTCCTGACATACCTGTAATTAAGGGGACGAAAAAAAGCACGAAAGTTAAGGCACCGCCAGCACAAATTTGAAAGGCTGACATAACACCCACATTAATGAGACCTGCACACAGAGTGACTAAAATCCAGGGAGCTCTTGAAAAAAATCTTTTTACTAAAGACTCCTGCTCAGAAATTTTTTCTGTAGTACCTGCCATGTTTGCTATAGTTTCATCGGCTATATCTTCAACCGCCTCGATTACGTCTTCATACGTAATCACCCCAAGCGGTTTATCATGTTCATCCACTACAGGAAGAGCTGCAATTTTATAGCGCTCAACAAGGTCTACAACTTCTTCTCTAGAAGCACTCGGTATTACCTTATGAGTCAAAGCCCTCATCACCTGCTTGAGAGGTAGATGGGTAGGATTAATAATTAAATTTCTTGCAGGAACGTATCCTTGTAACTCCCCCGCTGCGTTTAACACAAAGATTTTAGTGGTGAGCCCTATCCCTGGATTATCTCTAATTTTTAGAGCTACTTGCCCAATGGTCGTATCCATGGAAAAAGAAAAAAATTCATTCGTCATCAACCTACCAGCCGTATTTCGCTGATGCTTATTTATTTCTTTAATACGTGTAGATTTCTCCACCTCAAGCATATCAAGGACCCTACGAAATCTTCTTTCCGAGAGATCTTCTAGCACTTTTACTGCTTCATCAGGAGGCATATGTTCAATTAATTTTTTCACTTCTTCATCATTAATATGACGAAATACCGCTACCCGAGTGCTACTGTCGGTATTCATCATAAAATCTATTTTTGAAGCTAAATCATTTAAGTTTTCAAATAAAATAGGACGATCTACAGGAGGCAGCCTACAGGCTGCATAAGCTAAGTCTATTGGAGAATGTTCTGAGGCAATTTTAGCTACATCATGCAAAACTACTGTAGATGTTTGCTTATGAAAAGCCAATTCGAGCTTTTCATTCAAAATATCATCTAGCTGAGAGGTTTTAGAATCCAAAATGCTCGAGGAGGAGATAGAAATTTCCTCATCTAAGGTCAAAGGTTCATTATTGAATACTTGCATAAATACCTCCTAGTGACCGGTAGGATTATACCCTTGAACCTTCAATATAATCAAACTTTTAAATATCTAAAAAAATAAGCACCAGCTTTTTATTAAGAAATTCTAGCAATAGATTTAACTTAAGCAAAAAATAAACAATATCTTATAACCCCTCCGTTAAATTCCTAGCGAAAAAAAGGGAATAGAACTAAAATTTGTTTTTTTTAATTTCACCTAAAGTTCAATAAATTATGTTTCAGCCACAAAAAATACGCAATATTGCCATTATAGCCCACATTGACCACGGTAAAACAACCATGTTAGATAGTTTGCTCAAACAATCTAATAACTTTCGTGACAATGAAAAAATCCCAGAAAGGGTGATGGACAGCTATGATCAAGAAAAAGAACGTGGAATTACCATTTTTGCTAAACACACAAGTATTTTTTTTGAAGATTATAAAATCAATATTATCGACACCCCAGGACACTCGGACTTTTCGGGAGAAGTCGAAAGGGTTTTAGGTCTTGTAAACTGCGTTCTGCTTCTTGTGGATGCTCAAGAGGGTCCAATGCCTCAAACACGCTTTGTG
>JBEIFG010000048.1:0-9447 GCA_040382555.1 Chlamydiales bacterium
AAAACTTACTTAACCCAAAAATTTAAAGACAAAACATCAAGTTTTCATATTTTTCAATCTTATCTACAAAAAACCCGTTCCTCTGAAAAAAATAAAGATATAATGAGGCAGATGCTAATGGCTATGAATTCTCTGAGTACAGAAGAGGCTGACCATCTGATTGAAAACGAAAAACAAAAAATTTTAGATGAAATAACGAGCTTTATTGATGAAAAAAGCCCATTGATTAACTCAGGCAATTTTACATTTTTAAAAGATCTGTACCAAAAAGAACAAAGGTTTATTCCAGCAGCAGCGCGTGGGGTTTTAAGCACTTTTAATGAGCCCTTTTTTATGCTTCTCGCTCGCTCTGAAAAGTTTCAAGAGTTCATGGGCGGAAAAGCTGATGCCCCGGTTGGATTTGTGGTCTTATCTGCCGTAACCCAACCGCAAAAAAAGACCGCTGAACCTATTTCGTGTAATGCAAAAGTGTTTGGGCCAGAGGGTGCCAAAGTTACCTCCAACTTTATTTATCTTTATCGCGATAAAGAAGGATATAAAACTGTACATAAAAATTCTCAAACGGTAGAAAATTTAATTTCAACCCTTAATTCTTAATGAATACGTAATCTAAGGAATAGATTGCGATTCCCTTGATTAAAATGCTCCAAGATTTTACCTTGCGGCTATATTAGCCTTGCATCTTGGGGATCCGATTTTGAAATACCAAACTAAAATCTCATTTTCCTTTATCACTATTGCAGTAGTGGCCTCTGCCCTCGGCCTTAGCATCATTTATGTAAATTTCAAGCGCCAGGTTTTTATCGGCATGAGAGAGAGAATTACTGATGTAGCAGAGACTACAGCAGCTTTATTAAACCCCGATCTAATTGCCAGAGTACTGGATGAAAAAAGTGAAGATACAGAAGATTTTAAAAACTTAGTTCAAAAGCTAAGAAAGGCAAGAAATGCCAATCGAAGCTCAACGTGGTATGTGCTTAACTTATATCTAATGACACTCTCCCCCACAGATAAGAAACAAGCAATCTTTGTGGCCGACGCTGAGGAAAACCCATCTATTCAACTGCACTATGGCATGCCCGATACCCAGCAAGAGTACAGCCGGATTGTCGATCATATCTCAGAGCCCTATAGTCCGCCCGTTTTTATCACAGATGCTTGGGGCACTTGGCTAAGTGGATTCGCTCCTATTTTTGATGCAAAGGGAAACTATCTAGCGACGGTGGGAGCAGATGTTTCGGTGTCCCAAATAGAGCAAAAACTCTATAAAGTCTTTATTTTCGGTGCTTGGGGACTGCTCGGATCTTTAGTCCTATCCCTAATCAGTTCATTTTTCTTATCCAGGAGAATTACAAGGTCTTTATCTATTATTGATCAAGGGATGAATAAGATTGCCGCCGGCAATCTAGACGTATTCATTGATCTAAACACCAACGATGAATTCTCAGATTTAGCTAAAGTCATTAATGCAATGATTCAAGATCTAAAAGAAAGGGAAAAAATGAAGTCTAGCTTCGCTAGATATGTCTCTAAGCATGTACTGGAAACGGTCCTCAAGTCCGACACCACTAAAAATCTTGAGGGGGAAAGAAGAAAAATTACCATGTTGTTTTCTGATATTCGCAATTTTACGATGCTATCGGAAAAAATGGCCCCAGAAAGTGTTGTATCTATTTTGAATGAATATTTTGAGTCGATGATTGATGTAATTTTTAAATATCAAGGGACTCTTGATAAATTTCTGGGGGATGGCATGATGGTAGAATTTGGCGCTCCTCTTGAGGATACTACGCAAGAAATCCATGCTCTGCAAGCCGCTGTGGAGATGCAACAAAAATTACAGAATTTATGTGAAAAGTGGAAATCTCAAGGCAAACCTGAGCTTCAAATGGGTATAGGTATCCACACTGGATATGCCGTGGTAGGGAATATAGGCTCAGAAAAAAGAACAGAATATACAGCTATTGGCGATACGGTGAACGTTGCTTCAAGACTTGAAAAAGCCACCAAAGAAGTGGATGTAAACATCTTAATCAGCCAGACCACCTACCTGGCAGTTAAGGACTCCTTCGAATGCAAAGAAGTAGGCCCTATGAGCTTACCAGGCCGAAGCGAGGAAATTAAAGTGTATTCTGTATCGTTTAAAAGGCCCTATGAAAAGAATAAAGTCCCAGGTTGACACATAGTTTAAGCTTGGTAAACTAGTATAAAACGAAGAAGGTGAGCCGATGCTAAGCAATGCAGAAAGACAAGCCCAGCAAAAAATGCAAGCCAAAAAAACACGCAGACCTATTTATAGCGGCAGGCTCATTACCGTGGAAACACTATCTTATCACTTCCCAGGCAAAGAAGTCACTGCAGATATTGTTTCCCATCCTGGTGTGGTAGCCATCTTAGCCATCG
This sequence comes from Chlamydiales bacterium, assembly GCA_040382555.1. Classification (GTDB taxonomy): domain Bacteria; phylum Chlamydiota; class Chlamydiia; order Chlamydiales; family Rhabdochlamydiaceae; genus VGMB01. The sequence continues at coordinate 2,404 of JBEIFG010000048.1, forward strand.
ACGATCAAGGACAGCTTCTCTTAGTGCGTCAATTTCGCAATGCCATCGAGCGTATTTTAATAGAACTGCCTGCTGGATGCCTCAAGCCTTGCGAGAAAGCAATCGCATGCGCTCAGAGGGAGCTGCAAGAAGAAACTGGTTATCGCGCTGCTGTGCTCAGCCACCTCACAGATCTTCACAGCTGCCCTGGCTTCTGTAATGAAGTAATTCATTTATTTCTTGCCAAAGGATTAAGCTTTGATCCTCTTCCCCCAGATGAGGATGAGGCTCTCGATGTTCTTCGCCTCACCCCTCAACAAGCCATAGCAATGGTTCATAGCGGCGATATCACCGATGCAAAAACGATAGCTGCCCTCTTTTTTTATCTAACTTTGCCATGTGAGCAAAAGGAAACACTATAATGAGCCAATCTCCTTTGTATTCTTATGAAAAAATGAAAAAGCCCAATAAAGCAATGAAATTGGCTGTGGGGTTGGTAGTGATCTTTTCAGGGTTGACCCTATCTGCTCCTTGGGTTTTATCTACCAAACAAGGAAAAAATTATCTCTGTAGGGCCTATCAGAGAAAAACAGGGGGAACTCTACAGATAGAATCCCTTTCTCTTTCTTTTTTTTCTGGGCAGCAAATTGAGGGACTGTGCGCAAGTGATGCCAGTGGAAGCTATTTTATTAGCTGCCAGAGCATAAAATCCAATGCTTCTTTATATAAACTCCTTTTTAAAAGAAAATTTGAAGATACCGTCATTACCTCCCCTCACCTGAAATTAAAAAAAGAATTTACTGCCTTCTCTCATTTTCCTATTCATCCCATGAATCAAAGCTCAATGTTATACATACCTGTATTCAATCCTGATACTAGGGGTTTTCTTTTTCCATTTAGCGGAAGAGTTCTTATCCACGATGGTACGATTGATATTTTAGTATCGCAGATAGATCCGGTGTCTATTCAAGAAATTGAAAGTGCTCTTTTCTTTTCTCAAGATAAAACCCATCAAACGATATTAATCAAAGCTATCTCCTCTCAAAATGAGCAGACAGGATCGATTTTTTTAAAAACTTCTTTAAAAGATATCAATTCCCTACGCTCTCAGATCGCCATTGACTCCCGCATCAGTAATTTCCCTGTCAAAGCCTTAGATCAGCTAGCAAGCTCCATAGACCCATCCTTGAAAGGGATCTTTTTAGAAGCACTAGGCCCGAGCTTTTCATTGAATGTCCAAGGAGGTCTGCAAATAGATCAGGCCAGCCTTCAGATACAGACCTCATCGAATCTTTTGCAAGCAAGTATAAATACAGTGTCTGATGGAAAGACGGTGAGGTTAAGTGCACCTGGTACCTTTACCCTCTCGGCCTCACAAAAGCTTTTACAAATGCTCTCACCATGGGTGCATGCCTCCATCCCTGGACCTCTAAACATCCAAGGGTTAATTTCCTCCTTGGAGCTGCCTATTACCGAGACAGGTGTGGAATTTTATAATATGAGCATACAAACCTCATATACAGCGCAGCCCGTTACTTTAACAGCGGCACAAACCACTTATGATATAGGACCTCTTTCCGCTAAGATCGACTCCAATTCTGTGGGTAAAGGGATACAATTCTCTTTAGACTGTCCCATCAAAAACGCAAACCAAACCTCCTCTATATCCCTGGTAGGGTTTACCACCCTGCCAGCTTATAGCTTACTTAAAAGCAGCGTCAAAGGCGAGATAGACAGCCTTCCCACAGAAATCCTTTTAGGTGTTTATCACTCACCTTCACTCTCTTCAGTGCTTGGCAGCCAGTTATCAGGATCCTTTCAATATACCTATACTCCCGACCAGCAAACCCTTAACGGCAGCATCCAAACACCCACTCTTTCCGTGGGGAACTTCCATCTACAAGGTAAAGAGTCCTTAAGTCTTGGCACCCCATGCCAAGTGACGTGGCAACCTGAAGCATCTGTGATTAATGCATGGATCCCCTCCAGTCAAATTCAATTTGCCAGTGATCTCCAGCCCATTACCGCTACTGTACGCTCGCTGACCCTACCCTCTATCCATGCTTGGTGGGATACTTCTTGCCAACTCGATGTGGAAACCTCCAACTTGTCTTTAGCAAAGCTCGGCCCTCTTTCTTCCTATGAGCTTGAAAATATAAAACTATCTATAGAAGCGGACACTAGAAGCGATATTGCTGTGAGGCTGAGCAGCAACCTCGTTTCCTTGCAGACCTCATTTGCCTACCATCCTGATGATGGTACACTTGAAACTACGAAAAGCTTAATTGGGAGTGTGATCGTAACCGATACCCATCTACAAGAGCTGCTTTCCTTAAAAGGGCCCCTTCATCTTGATGCTCCTACCGCGTTAGAGATCTGCTTTGAACCCGTGCGATTTTCCCTCTCTGATACTCTTTCTAAAATGCACTTGAAAGCAGTATGTAAAGCCAAAGACATCCTTTTGCAAAATAAAGCTGAAAAAAAATATCATCATTTTTTTGATTCCCTATTGAGTGTAGACTTCTACGCGGTACCATCACGATTCGGCATGCAATTTACCAGCTCACTATCCCAAGAGGATGGAACGCAGAGTCAAATAGGCATCACAGCCTCAGCTAGCCATTTTTTAAAAAACGCTCAATTCGACGTGAGTAAAATCAAATGCACCGGTGACATTACCTTGAGCGGTATTCCAACTTCTTTGATAGCTTCCTTGAATAAAGAGGCAAGCTTTCTGCCAGCTCTTTTAGGAAATCAGCTCAAGCTATATTCTCATATAGATTGGAACAAAGAACGCTGCGATATTGAGCTGGCGGCATCAAGCCCGTATTTGAATATTACCGCTGCCATGCAAACCAATGGAAGCGCTCTTTTTGTCAAAGATACACCCTTAAAAATGTCTCTAATCTTGACTCCGGAAAGTTACTCCGCTGCATATCGTCTGCTTGGACCCTCTGCACCCCCCTATACCTTATTGCGGAATTGCACGCTGCAAGCTCAAGTTTCAGATTTATCCCTTCCCTATAGTTTTTCATCCTGCTCCTCTAACCTTTGGAATCAATGCCTCCCTTCGGCGATCCATGCAGCTCGCATAGCCGCGAAATTCTCTTTAGACTCACTACAGTTTTCCGAAACTGCTAAGCAAGAAAACCTATCTATTTCCTCCTTTGAGTTGATGTTCAATAAAAAGGAAGGGCTCAACCCTGTGACCCTCACCTTTAACTCGGAGGTGGTAGCTAACCCAAGCTCCCTTAAAGAGGAAAAAGGAACCTTAAGAGGCTCTTTAGAAGTAAGCGAAATCTTCGACGAAAACCACTCCTTTAGCTTTGCGCGCACTTCTTCCTCCATCGACTTGTCGGCAAAAAGGCTCCCTTGTGCATTTCTTGATTTTTTTGCCCACACCACAGGGAATACAACAGCCCCTTTCAGTGCTCTTTTTGGACGAAATATGAATGCCAGTGGATCTTTGCAGCTGCAAAAAGGGTCGGGATTGATTGGACTCGATATAGACTCTCCTACCACCAAAGCCTCTTTTTCTGGCCGTATTGCCCAAGGTATGTTTACTCTATCTAGCCCACTGCAAGCTCAAATACAAATGACCCCAGCTTTAAGTCGCTTTTTACTAGATAAAGTCAATCCTTTGTCTATTTCAGAGATTAGATCCGATGCTCCTATCTCACTTGAGGTAGCCTCAAAAGGGTTTTCTTTGCCCTTATTTCCCCTAGATTGGAAAGGAGTGAATATCTCATCTGCGGCTATTGATTTAGGAAAGATATCCTGCAAAAATGAGGGCAACCTAAATATCGCATTGAACCTTTTGAAATCAGTACAGCTTTCTCAAAATGAAACGTTAAACCTATGGTTTACTCCTATGGATTTAAACGTGAAAAGTGGAGTGGTTAGGATAGAAAGAACTGATATTTTAGTAGCTGATATATTTGATATAGCCATTTGGGGAGAGATCAATCCTATTAAAAATAATGTCAACATGGTTTTAGGTCTTACTGCAGACTGTCTATCCAAGGCCTTTGCTATTAAAAATCTACCCAATGATTATGTCTTGCAAGTCCCAATGACTGGAAGCTTGAATAATGTAAAAATAAATACAGGAAAAGCAACGGCTAAAGTTGCTGCCCTTCTTGCCCTACAGCAAGCAGATTTGGCAGGGGGACTGGCTGGTGGACCCACTGGCGCGCTGATAGGTAAATTTATGAATAAATTAGGATCACTTCCACTGAACGATCAAAATACTCCTCCCGCCAAAAGGCCCTTCCCCTGGGAGCAACCTCAAGGTAGGTCTTCTTCCAAAAAAGGAGGATAAAAAAAATCCGCTCCTACATCTTTTAGGAGCGGATTTTCAAGTTAAGCGATAGTTACTTGCTTACAGAGATACACATCTTGCACTGCATGAAGAAGTTCTATCCCCTCTTTGAAGGGCTTCTGGAATGCTTTACGTCCAGATATCAACCCCATACCTCCAGCCCGTTTGTTAATGACAGCTGTAGATACTGCATCATGAAGATCATTATGACCAGAAGCACCCCCAGAGTTGATAAGACCAATCCGTCCCATATATCCATTAGCTACTTGATATCGGGTTAGATCGATGGGATGACTAGTGGATAGAGTAGTATACATCTCTTCTGTTTGCTTACCGAAATTAAGAGCTTTGAAGCCCCCATTGCAATTGGGAAGCTTTTGCTTAACAATATCTGCTTTGATGGTGGCCCCCAGGTGATTGGCTTGACCGGTGAGATCCGCAGCATCGTGATAATCTGCTTCTTTTGTTTTAAAGGCAGGGTTTCTTAGATAACACCAAAGAACGGTTGCCATACCAAGCTCGTGCGCTAGTTCAAATGCATGGCTCACTTCTACGATTTGCCTTGTGCTCTCAGCAGATCCAAAATAAATGGTGGCACCCACAGCCACACAGCCCATATCAAAGGCCTGCTGAACGCTGGCAAACATCACCTGATCATACTTATTGGGATACGTTAAAAGTTCATTGTGATTGATTTTTAACATAAAAGGGATCTTGTGGGCATATTTTCTTGCTACGCTGGATAAAACACCCAAAGTGCTTGCAACGGCATTACATCCACCCTCTAGGGCTAATTTAACAATATTTTCGGGGTCAAAGTAGTGAGTATTTTTAGCAAAAGATGCCCCTGCAGAGTGCTCTATCCCTTGATCTACGGGAAGAATGGATAAATAGCCGGTGTTAGCAAGACGCCCTGCGCCATACATAGACTGTAAACTTCTAAGCACGCGAGGATTTCTATCAGAGCAAGAAAACATACGGTCAACCCAGTCTCCGCTGGGTAGATGGAGATGCTCTTTAGGAATCGTTGTACAAACGTGCTTGAGCAGTGTATCTGCCTGTGGGCCCAAAATGGTTTGAATCACATCTAATGACATATCTTCTCCCGTAACTTTTTTAAGATTGCGATGGTAACTTTTAGCGCTATTTTCAAAATCTTATCCTTTAAACACCCCTAGATGGGCTAAAGGTTTTTTGCAATAGAGCCACCTTATCATTTAATTTTTCATCTTATCTATAGCATTAGGAAAGAGTCAATACATTTAGCTATTACTTTTTTCAATCTCTGAGAGACTTTTTCCTTTGGTTTCTGGGACCAAACAGCAAACGATTAGAATAGCTAAAATACAAAGCCCTGCATATCCTGCAAGGATCCCCTTGAGACCCACTAGCTTTTCTAAGGGTAAAAAACTAAGGGTAACCAAAAAATTCGTCGTCCAGTTTACAAGAAAGCAAAAACTTAAAGCCCTGCCACGAATCGATAAAGGGAAAATTTCCGAGCACACCACAATCACTGCGGGACCCATGCCTAAGCCAAAACTTGATACATAGGTTACAAGAAAAATAAACACACCCATTTCCGAAAAAGAGGTAGCATAAGCTTGCATAAGGATCATTAAAGACAGGGAAAGGCACATGCCAGCAAGGCTTACGATTAAAAGGATTTTTCTTCCCACCTTATCCAGTAAAAAAGATGCTAAAAAAGCAAAAAGAATATTTACAAACCCTATCAGAACCGTGGCGTAGAATTTTTTTTCTTCTGATGCAATACCCGCTTGCTTTATAAACTCTGGGACAAAGTAAAGCAGGGTGTTTATCCCTGTGATCTGCTGAAACAAGTTTAGCAGCCCTCCAATGAGTAAGCTTAAGCGTATTTTTGGATTGAAAATCAGATCTCTCCATTGAAAAGAGTGCTTTTTTAGCAAGGAGGATGTTTCTTTGGCCTCCATATCTAAACAATAATAAGCGGCTGATCGATAGGCCCTATCCCCGTAGCCTTTAGCCAGAAGCCACCCTGGGCTATCGCTTACAAAAGGCATGCAGATGAGCAAAAGGGCTGGAGGTACTCCTCCCCAAAAAAACATACTTTTCCACACGGACTGCTCAAGCAGAAGATGTCCCAGTACTAACGCCGAAAACACCCCCGCACATATCATTACTTGGTGCATGGCTACAAGACGACCTCTAAGCTCTTTAGGGGCAATTTCAGAGATAAATAAAGGCACGCATGAAGATACAAAGCCTACTGCTATACCCGATATAAATCTACCCACTAAAAAACTAAGAAAATGATTCGATGTGTAAACTATACACGTGCTTAGCACAAATAAAAAAGCAGGAACTATAATTGCTTTTTTTCTTCCAAACCGATCTGATAAGGGCCCAGAAAATAAGACCCCTACGACAGCTCCCAGCAAAAGAATACTTACGGCTAGAGATTTAAGAGATAAACTTAGTCCAAACGCATCTGCAACTAGTGGCAGAGCAAAGGAGATTATGACTGTTTCAAATCCAAATGAAAAGCTCCCTAAAGTAACTGCACTCATCGCAAATAGAGTATAAAAAGGGATCATAGCCTTTTTCATTTCATTACCATACCGCTCATTTTTCATTTAGCTAGATTACGCCTTTATTTTTTTAGTCTATTTAGAGGCAATATTAGCCATCCAAGTCTGGCCGTTTGCTTGATCTGTTACATTTACGAAGCCTGTTTCAGTCGTGCTGGATTGGCTAGATGAAATCGG
>JBEIFG010000049.1:0-9438 GCA_040382555.1 Chlamydiales bacterium
AGTAAATATCCAAAAGACCCATGTTCATTAGTTAACCTCAAAAAAATGAACAGGGATTTTAATAAGTAAAATAAAAATTTTAAAAGTAAATCTTTAAAAAGTTGCGTAAGGTGAGCAACAAAAGCAGGAAAAAGAAAAGCTTCAGAGAATCTGCTAAAGCAAGATTTTATAGCAGAATCTCCCAATGAACAATGGGTGTCTGGTATAACCTATGTTTCTACAGAAGAGGGATGGCTGTACGTATCCTGTACAATGAATCTTTTTTCAAGAAAGGTAGTGGGTTTATGCATGGGTGAAAAGCTTTCTGTGGATTTGGTAGAAAATACACTTAAAAAGGCGATATGCCACAGGGGCAGTCAGTATACAAGCGAAGATTTTGAAAAGCTGGCTCAAGATAGTGGGATGAAATTGAGCATGAGTGGTAAAGGTAACTGTTATGATAACGCAGTAATAGAGAGTTTTTTCCACACTTTGAATACGGAGCACGTTTATCAGCATAAATTTTCAAATAGAGAAGAGGCTAAAAGAAGCGTACCATATGCAGGATATTCTACTGCTATTTCAACAACAGCTTTTTCCAACGTTGAATTTACGCGATTTGCTAAGATTGGCTTTTTACGGCTAATTTCTTGCAGAGCTTCTTCTCCTCCAGATTCATACAAATTTTTGTATCTATATTAGGTATCTCTAATATACCCCATAGCCTTGCATGCTTCCGAAACAAACCCTAAATGCTTTGCTAACTGAAGCAATCCCAATTTAGGTTTGATTATTTTTTTCTGATAGGTTCATATTTCCTCTAACTTCACTTGATTTTTTTCATTTAAAAAAAGTCAGATTAAATCTCAACTAATACATATGAATGTACTTAAGGCGTAGGATGACTAATACAACTAGTGAAGGTCTAAACTCGAAAATGCAAAAGATTAAAGCTATGCCTTGTGGATTTAGAAATCGGGAGAAATTCAAGATAGCGATTTAGTTTCATTGTGGTGGTCTTAAGCTTTACCCATAAAAAAGTCTGCAGGACTAAAAGTAATTTATTTAATTTTACATGTAATTAATTTATTGAATAATTAATTTTTTTAATTTAAATTTAATATATGGGCTGATTTAAAAGTGATCGATAATTTACTTTACAATTAGTGCTTAAAAAAATTGATCAAACTAACGAGAAATATATGACAAAAAAAAATCAAAAAAATAAAAGACATAAGGTGAAAGGTGGTGGTAAAGGTGGTGCTACCCTTAATGGTTTCTTCTAAAAAAACGGACCCCCGCTGATTTTAAAGTGATTGATAATTTACTTTGAAATTAGTGCTTAAAAAAAATTGATCAAACTAACGAGGAATATATGACAAAAAAAAATCAAAAAAATAAAAGACAAAATGTGAAGGGTGGTACTATGTATGCACCCGCTGCAAAAAGGGTAATACCTTAAAAAGTATTAAAGAGGCCCATATTTTTTAAGATCCATTTCTTTAAATAATATGTGTTTTTGTAGTTTAACCGCTACATATAGACACGTTAGCCTAGTAGTTTGCTAACGATATAATTTTTTAATTTAAATATAATATATTGGCTTATTTAAAAGTGGTCGATAATTATCTTTTAAATTATTTATTAAAATAAATTGATCAAACTAACGAGGAATATATGACAAAAAAAAATCAAAAAAATAAAAGAGATAAGGTGAAGGGTGGTTTTGGGGCAGCAAGTCCTAAAAACCCACAAGCGAGATAAGGGTAGATAAAGACAATTTCCTTATTTTTAACAGCAACAAATATAGGTAGTTTAAATTTACTACCGGTAAATCAAGCTCCTTCACGTTTTTGGCAAGAAAGCGGAAGGAGTTTGTAAAAATGAAATCCTTCTTTTTAACATAAGAAAGATTTCTATGGTCTTCTCTCAACTTCGTGCATTGAAGGTTTAATCTGCATTCCAAGATTAAAAATTAGCTCTTTCTTTAGTGGAAGAGCCTTAGGAACTCTAAGCAAACGTAAGGAAAAGCCGACTCTATCTTTATGTTTATTCAATTGATTTATTTACCTTCTGAGTATACATTTACCCCCTTTTTTTAAAGATTTAAATATGGATATTCTTTGTGGATCGTTAAATGTGTTGAGTCAGTCTCTTGATGCCTTGGCTGGCGGGATTTATGATTTGGTAGCCCCAAGTGACGAAAGAAAAGTTTTTTCCTCCATATGGGAGAGGGTAGTGCTATTGAAAAAGGATGAGTTGGGTCATGAAATCCAAACTTATAGCAAGTGTCCAAGGGAGTACAGGTATATACTGCATAACCCTACGGGGTTGCTATTTTTGGATGAGGCTAAAGCTACTGTTTGGTTGAAGTGTGCCATCCTAGCCCTGGTAAGCCCTGTGTTTATGGGCATGCATATGTTATGGTCGGCAGCTCGTATTTTGATAGATATATCTGCCATCGCGATTCGGTCACTTTCTAATTTTATACAGCGAAGGATAACTCTGGAGGTCATGGCGCAGGCCCTGAAAGAGATAAGCGGGCGATCCTATCATCAAATTACAAAGCTGGTTATTGCTCCTTTATGTCTTATAGGTATGGAGCTGAGTGCCTTGTTAGGTCTGGTTCTCCCATATGAGGGAAGAAGATTTTTTTCTTATGCGGAAAGTCTATTTTTTCAAAGTGTAGGTACTAAAGAGCTTTACTGCTCTTGGTGCTATCTGGACCGGGTTCAACATCCCCAGGACCTTTTAGATATTTTCTCTCGCAAAGAGGTTTTTTTCCTGGCGGCGTGTTTTCAACCTAGAGGCATTCTCAGAGAAAAAGTAGCCAATCAGCTAAAATACCGAGTCCTTCAAAGAAATCCGGTCATTCTGTATAAGTAATTCACTCTTTGCAAGATTGTCTGATTGGTTTATACCATAGTTTACTGGAGGAAACTCATGAAAAACAGGCTTTCTGAAGAATTTAGGACCCTTTCTTTGATATGTAAAGAAAAAGATGTTTGCATCAAAGAATTGGCCTTAAAATTACAAACTAAAGATCAAGCAATACTTACTCTAATTTTATCTCTTCCGTATCTTTTTTTTATTCCTTTACCGGGATTATCGATTCTCTTTGGCTTTTTTATCATGATTAACGGTTTAAGAATAACCACAGCTAGAAAGCTGTGGTTTCCTTCGTTTGTGCTGTGTAAAAAAATTTCCGCCTACTCTTTGAAAAAGTGGCTCTCGATTGCTGAAAAGTGGGCGCTTAGGGTTGAGAAGATGGTAAAACCCAGAGGGGATGTTTTTTTCAAAAAAGCTTGGTTTGCCAAACTTCATGGAATCATGTTGATGGTATGTGGATTCTTTTTGTGCTTACCCCAGCCACCAGGTGTAAATTTTCTTCCGGGGTTAACTACGTTTATCTTATCTTTGGGCATCATCGAGCAAGACGGATACTGCATCTTGCTCTCGTATATATTTTTTGTTCTTGTGCTATCTTTTTATATTGCTTTACCGATTGTGGGGATTGAGAAGATTTCTTCCTTTGTTTCTTAAGCTTCTTCAGTAGGGGCTTCTATGGTGGCAAGTGTTTTGATTTCAAGTTGAGACTCAGCTACCAGCATCCTTTTGCCCTCCATTTCTATGACATACAAAACTGTTTTAGGACTAAGAGGTCTTCGCTCAAGCACAGAAATATTTTTTTTACCAAAGGCTCCAATTCTTCCCTGCGTCAATTTTTTGAGTAACCATACTGTAAGTATAACAAGGCCTATTAGCCCTGCAAGGGTAAGAATCATTTTAACAAATGTCCCTTCATAGGAAGGGATTTTCATCGGTTCTGTGCCTGGGATATTCATAGACTCGCTTGGCAAAGCTGTCTCAGGGGGTGTAGGGGAAGCTGGGGAGGGACTGGTGCCAGCATCTGATTCATTTTTAGGAGCCAGTATCGAGGAGTAGGAAGAGCTTGAGCTGGGGGCATCCTCTGCATTTAATGAGGCAAAGCTACAGCTAATTAGAAGGCTAAAAGATAAAAATGTGGTCTTCATAAGTTAAGTTTCCTAGTTGATGTGGTGGATGCTACCCATAATCTTAAGTGTGAAAGGAATTCCGTTTTTTTTCAAATAGTAAAAAATTTTTTTCTTTTAAAAAAAGCTTACCAATTCATATATCCATTAATAATTTAATTTAAAATATTAATTATTTATTATTTTATTCGTTTTGTATATAATTGTATTAAAAATATAAATTTTTATTTGTTATGAGCTCAATAAGTAATATTTCTGTAAATACCCCTTCCGATTCGAATCCATATGATAATAAGGAAAATGTCCATCCTGGAGTTACTAGCAGGGTTGCATCGGCCGCTAAAAGAGTCCAATGGGCTGAGCCACTGGGGTCGCTACGAACGATTGAGACAAGGCAAGAGCTGCTGGGAAAAGATCTTTGGCATGATATGGAAAGTTTGGGTCTTGAGGCATTGGTTGCAAGAAATCATCCTGAAGAGATTGCTGAGTATGAATCCTCCTTTGCCATGTTGCAAGATCCATCCGTTGATGGTGTAGTTTGTCAGTTATACCATCCCGAAAAATACAGAATTTCTCAATACCTACAGCCCCTATCTCATGAAAAAGAGCCATCTTTAGAGGCATTGGTGGTTGAGGCCCTACCTCACTTAAGTCAGCCCGATCTGTTAGCTCTTGTGGATGCATTGCAAAAGGAGCTTGCATCGAGGGGAAAAAATCCAATTTAAACTGGGTAGATCCTCTTTTTCTTAAGCATAGTCTCCCTTTGTCGTTGAGAATCAGTCTTTCAATTTCTTCTTTTAAGCGATTACATAACTTGCTACGCAGCCCGGTTTAAAATAGCTCGTTGTTTTACAAGGAGCTAAGGTAGCAACCAAGGAGGGGGTGACCACTCACCTGATCTAATCAGGGCACCTTTGCTGCAAAAGACTCGACCATAGAGTTTATCTTTTTTCAAAAAGTCAAACACATAAGAATCCTAGGGTTAAATTTATCAAAAATTAATTCAATATTTAAAAAATATTAAAAAATTTATCTATAATTAGTACTAAACGAGAGGAATTATGAACGCAATATCACCTGTTCCAGAGGATGAAGAGATTTTTTATAAACAATCTTATCTACAGAAGTATTTAAATTTAAGTGCTAAAGAACGGCTCTATCTTGAAAAGAATGTAGAAGTATATCTAGCAATAGATGAGCTTACAGGACTGATCGCCAGTAATAAAAGGCCCCCGGAGGTGGAAAAAGCCATTTATTCATGTGCAGCGGAAGTGATTTTTTTAATAGATAAAGAACCTACCTATTTGATCATAGCCAAAATGTTAATGCATTTTTCAGAAACAGTCTTTAAAAACAATTATGATTTTAGCCCGTTATTTCGGGGAAATATTGTCATTTTCAGCCAAGAGGGATTGGTGGGCTTTGTATTAAAGAAATCAAAAAGCCTCAATTCTATATTTTCACTTGATTTCACCTATCCCTTTTTTCAGGTGCCCTATTCATCAGAAGTTTTAGGCAGATACCTTGACATGATGAGGGAAAAGGCTCCCCCAGCTTCTGAAGAAGAAAAGAGGGAAATGCTGCAGCTTGCGGCTTTTTTTGGAATTACAAGGCTTAAGGATTTATTCGTTTAACAAAAAACAATTCGTGTCCCTTTTGCCTAAATCGAAGTTATCTGCCTTTTTCTATTTCTTTAAGCCTCTTCCTACCTATGATTTTTTTTGTGAATACAGTCCCTGGGATCATTTAGGTGATGAGTCCCTAAAAACCTTCCCCTTTAGGTGAGGTAGATGGTATGATTCTCTAGGCGTTCTTTCATAAAAAAAGTTGAAGAGGAGATCCTGTATGGACATCAAAGACGTAAAGCGACGTAAGGGGCTAGATTCCCATTTAGAGATAGCTATATCACGGACGAGTTCCCAAACCGGTTGGGTGCACTTATTTTATGACGCCCCCCATATTCCCCAGCAAGACACTATTGCCACGCTGGAAAATATGTATGCGATTTTGGGTTTGTTCCGCACGCGCCTTTCTGAGCGCATTTTGGGGGGACGTGAGCGCCTGACCAAATTACTTGCCTTTGAGGTAGAAGGTAATTTCCCTGTATATCTTCACCAGTATCCCGAACTAAGGGATAGGTCTTTGAGTGTGCATATCCTTCCTGTTCTCTATTACCTTCTCAAAGATTTTAGTGCCGTCATGGGGGAGGAGCTATGTAATAGCGCTTATGGTCTTGTAGAGAGGATTTTAGCTCACGCAACGAAGATGGAAGAGAAAAAGCCCTTACCCTTTGGCGCTAGGGTGAAGTGGAAGGCATTTACCAAAGAGCTGAAGGTGCAGCAGCCTACAACCCACCAGGAGTGGGCTGATTATCTTATCGCTTTGCACATGATGGAATCGGTAGCTCCATGGGTTTCACAGGAGATTCAAAAAGCCGCCTCTTATTGGAATGCCACGATTGGCCTATTTTTACCACCAGGGATTATGCCTATACACGAGAAGGGGCTTCCTAAGCTTACTCTTGTGGACTTAATCTTATGGCAGTATGAAAGTAGAGAATGGCCTGCGCTCAACGAACATGCTTGTTTAGGCTTAAAAAGTGCATTGCTTTATCCTTTTCTTTTACCTAAAGAGCAGCTTGTATTTTCAAGCAAGGCTCATGCAGAGATTCAGGGTGGGGGTGGCAGTATTCCTTGGGCTACCTACTGGAGAGAAGATGGGTATGTGTACTCTCTTGCTCTGGCTCAAAATGCAGGGGGGGTTGAAATACGAAAAGAAGGGGAGGACATCTACTTTGTGTGTACATTGCCTCAAGAGATTCCAAGAGAGGAGGAGTCTTCCGAAGTTGCCTGGTATCTATCAGCCCATAGCTCTTGTCCACTTGCCATCGAAGGGCAGAGTGCATCTGCCTTTGGTATCCATGATACGGTGACTCTACAGACTCCCAGTAAAAGATGGGATTTAACGATGGAAATCAAAGAGGGCGAGGGGAGATTTTTAGGTCATCTTCTAAAAGCGAGCCGGCCATGTGAAAGATCCAAAGAAGCTTTCGATGCTTATGACTGGAAAATAGCCATACGGACTTTAGAAAGAAGCTCCTCTTGTTCGCTTGTGCTTAGGCTAAAACCCATACATGGATAAAAGAAAAGCCAGCGCAAAGCTGGCTTTTCAAAGAATAGAAGCGTCTTAACCGCTAAAGGCAGGAGCAAATGCTTGACTGTCTACAGCAAGACCCATGGCATGCAGACCATTATCCACATACAAAGTTACTCCTGAAATCGCAGAGGCTAAAGGGGAGCACAGAAACGCTGCGGAGTAACCTACTTCTTCCGCTTCAAGATCTTTTTCTTTTAAAGGGGCATTGACCTTGGAGTAATCGATCATTGTGTCGATGAAGTTTACCGATTTATTCGCATCCGAACCGATCGCCCGGGCAGCTCTGCTTCGAAGAGGGCCTGCAGAAATTACGTTTACACGTAAATTCCATTTACGACCCGCTTCCCAAGCAAGGGTTCTAGTGTCGCTTTCAAGAGCTGCTTTAGCAGAACTCATTCCTCCACCGTAACCAGGGATTACCCTCTCAGAAGCAAGGTAAGTAAGAGACAAAGCGGCTCCACCTGCATTCATGATCCGCCCAAACTGAGCGACTAGGCTTACAAAGGAGTAGGAGGAAGCGCTCATCGCAGCAAGATAACCTGCTCTTGAAGTTTCTAAAAGAGGCTTTTTTACTTCAGGGGCGTTTGCTAGCGCGTGGATGAAGATATCTACATTTCCAAAGTCTTTTTCGACTGCATCGACTACCTCAGAGATTGTATAGCCTCCTGCATCTGCGTAACGTTTGTTTTCTTTGATTTCTTGAGGAACATCTGAGGGTTTATCATAAGCTGCATCGAGGGCGTAAAGCTTTGTATATTCCATGAGATTGCCGTTGGATAGCTTCCTGGATTCATCAAACTTGCCTGCGCTCCAAGAGGTAGTAAATATTTTAACAAGGGGGGTCCATGTTCCAATGAGGATTTCAGCACCTGCTTCAGCAAGGGCTTTAGCAATGGCCCAGCCATAGCCTTGGTCGTCTCCGATTCCCGCGATAAACGCTTTTTTTCCTTTTAGATCAATAGGTAGCATAGTTCACCCACTTGTGTAAGAGTTTAAAGGGCAGTACTATAACATAGGGGTAAGAATATCACAAGATGGGATAAGAGGTTTTACATCTCTATTTGTCTTAAGTGCCATAGCAACAGGACGGAATGATTTACTTCTTATTTTTTTTAGCTTCCTTGATCATTATCCTTTTCCAGCCTTCAGCGGTAATTATCCGCTTTAGAGCATTCGATCCATCTTCATCCTTGCTAAATTTTTTAGTTGTTTTGATCATAATCCCCGCTCCCGACATTTGTGACTTTTGCCGCTACACTACTGGACTTCATGTGGAGTGTCAATAAAATATTTAACTACCTACTGGGGTAGGGATTAAGGGGATATTGCCATCTTATCGTTTGACCAAAGCGATTAGGGCTTTGCTTTTTTGGAATATATCATCTATCAAATCCACAATGCTAAAGGCGGTATCCGCATCACCGATATTCAATAGGTGCTGGGCAATACCCCTTAGGGCTTCATTTTTAATGAATGCGATATTTATGGAGAAAGCAATAGATAAGGCCCTATTTACATTACACGTCTTAGCCGCAGCTATGGCGATGTTTTTCAAGCCGTTCACGTTATATTTTTCATTAGCAATTAGCAAAGCTTTTGCCAAATGACCCCGTTCAGCTAGGGCTGTACATATATCCTCGTAGGCCTCATCTTTAAAGGATTGATCTCTTATCGAAAAAGTAATATCTAAAGCCCCTAAAGCATCGCCAGATTTGGCTTTAGCTATAGCTATTTTGCTAAAGGCTGCATTTCTATAAAATGAGGAAGGTATGGAACGGGCGATCTTTAAAGACCCTTCTATATCCCCTGAGTTTGCCAGTGCCTCGGTGATATCTGTTGAGGCTGCGTCTTTTGTGACTCCACTAGGTATTGCGCCAGCAATCTCTAAGGCCCCCTCTATACGGCCTGAGTTCGCAAGCCACTGGGCAATATTTTGTAGGCCCTGGTTTTGTGCGGATACATTAGCTATCGAGTCAATTATTTCTAAGGCTTTTTTAACACCTTCAAGCTTAGCTACCGCTTTTGCTAAAGCAATGAGAGCCTCAGATTTAAAGGACTCACCTCTAATGGAAGAAGTAATCTCTCTTGCCACGTCCACTCTACTGGCATCCGCTAAATCTTTGGCAATATCTCTCAAAGCCTCTTCTTTAGCAGGTAGTAACCTTGCAATCTCTAGGGCTTGATTCAAATTGCCCCCCCGAGCTAGGGCTGAGGCGATACTTCCCAAGGATTGGTCTTTATAAAATCCATCAGGCAATAAGTGGGTAATCGCAAGAGCTCTTTCCGTGTG
>JBEIFG010000050.1:0-9346 GCA_040382555.1 Chlamydiales bacterium
GAATCATGAGTAGCCAATATTTTTTCATGGGTGTGTACTCTTCAATGATGGATTAATATATATCTTTCCACAACCCTTTGCAATCATCATTGCATGGAAAGGAACGTGTTCACATGTCATAGGCAGGCCTGTTTTAGGTTCAGATCCAAACCAGACAAGCCGGCTACCATGTTTTTTTAAGATCATCCCGATTTGCTCTGGAAATTTTTCTCTTTGTTTTAGAATATCCCCTTTAACTTCCACAATCGGCAATAGTTTTTTTAATTCCAGGTATTCTTTAGATAAAAAAGCATTTTCTTGTATCCCTTTCTCTATCCAATTGGCCATAAGATCTTCAAGCTCCTTCGTTACAACACCTTCATACCTGCATCCCTTTATAGAATTTCTTTTGTATATTGCTAGCCCTCCAAACGCAGAATACACTGGTTTCCAATCTCCATCTTTACTTAAGTGAAGATCGAAATCCCAGACATGTTCCCAATATTTTTTGCCTAAAAGCTCCGGTCCAAAGGGGTATTCTTCATTTCTAAAAGCGTACCTATCGTATGAGCCATTAGCACAGACAACGTCCCATTCATATTTGGTAGTATTTATTGTATCAATGATTCCTTGAATATCCCAAGGATTCATATCTAGATCCGCCATGACTACGTAAGAGAACTCTTCATATTTAGGCTTCATGATTTCATCAAGCAAGGCATTCCTAGCGATTGCTAATTTTTCAGTTCGATAATTTGTCCCTGTCTTGGCTATTTTACGAAGTTCTTTGTGGGACACGTTGGTGGAAAGGACAAGAATTTTAGGATCATTTGTAGACCAATCTTTAAGCAGTTTCTTTGTGTTGTCCTTTGAGTTATTTTCATAAATGATCACTCGGTAATCTTCAAAATGATCTTTAAGAGCATCTATTGAGGATGAAGTCACTGGAAAACCAGCTTCGATATTTTTACAAATACCACATATCAAAATTTTTTTATTTTCTTTTGCGCTACAGTTAAATGCGCAGGCAAGTAAAAAAAAGGAAAGGAAGAAAGATTTTTTTATCATCGATTTCACCCAAAAGTATACGATCGCTTGAAGGAATAATAGATCGTTAAAGCAAAAAAATGAAGAGCGTTTTCGTTTGAATAAAAAACTATCCTTTCTAAAAACAATTTTATGTTTGAATCTCATTATAATAATAGTGTAATTTTCTAAAATATAAGCTCATCAAATCTAAACCATTTACAAAACGTTCATTTTCTAAAATAAGGTTTAAAAAATCATCTATGCCAAATACTCCCATAGCCACCCGTATCGTGGATAAGCTACAAAAAGCAGGCTACCTATCCTATTTTGCCGGTGGATGGGTCCGAGATTTTATCATGAAAAAACCTTCTGATGATATAGACATTGTTACAAGCGCATCGGTGGAAGAAATTCAAAAAATTTTCCCAAAAACTATTCCTGTTGGTATTGCTTTTGGAATAGTTATTGTAGTAGAGGAAGGGATTCAATTTGAAGTGGCTACATTTAGGCAGGACGAAGGATATTCTGATGGAAGGCGCCCTTCTAAAGTTATAAAAGCATCCCCCGAGGAAGATGCTCAAAGAAGAGATTTTACTATCAACGGGATGTTTTATGATCCTATTTCCCAAACATTATTTGATTTTGTGGGAGGACAGAAAGATATCCAAAAAGGAATTATCAGAGCTATAGGCAATCCGCAAGAGCGGTTTTTGGAAGATAGACTGCGAATGATGCGAGCAGTAAGATATTCCACTAGATTTAATTTTCCGATAGAATCGGATACTCTACAAGCTATTCTTGCTCAAGCAGAAACTCTACTGCCTGCAGTAGCCCACGAGCGCATTTGGCAAGAATTCAAAAAAATGTCTCAATATGCTCATTTTAATACAGGTCTTGTCGTTCTACATAAGCTAAACTTACTACCTACCATTTTTCCTGTCCTTAAGGGTATAAAAATGGAAGAAATCCAGCAGAGAGTAGCGTGCATTTCTTACTATCCACCATCGGCTCCACCTATTGCGGAACTTTTAGAATTGTTCCCTAATTTTTCTTTAGATGCGCAGCTACAAATTTGTGAATACCTAAAACTCTCTAACCAAGAGAAAGATTTTGTGCGGTATTTGTATGAGCTTAGACAATTGATTAAGGCAGAAGATGATCTTTATTCATCGATAGAACCTATTAGCTGGGCAAAAATTTACGCTAACTCTTTTTCTGAAACATCTCTGCTAATTATAGCTTCAAAAATGCCCTTGGAGCTAAGAGATCGATTTCTTAGCAGCCATTTAAAAAGGCGGCAACTTCTTGAACAAGCCATTTTAAGAATTCATTCTCAGAGTCCCCTAGTCAGGTCCACTGACTTAATAGAACTTGGTGTAGCTCCTGGTATAAAAATGGGCAAGCTCTTAAAAGAAGCTGAGAGAATTTCTGTAAATGAAGGCCTAGAAAATCGGATAGATGTGTTGAAGCAGCTCAAAAACTCTCCCTTATGGATGGATGGATTACCCTAAACCTAGAGACCGCATAGCGCTTTGGCAAGCTCTTTCAAGTAAATTGACAGATCCATTTCGATGGAAGGCTTTTAGTAGGTTGCCTTGATATAATTGAGAAGCAGCCTCCCCTAGTATTTTGAATATTATTTCCATTTCAGATTTTTTGAATTCCGACAGATCAGAAATCTGAGAAAGATCAAAACTAGAATCTAAAATTTTCCGTAGAAGATAATTTTTTTGCTCTCTAGATAGAGCATTGTATTTATCTTGTAGATTCATTAAAACATCTCTTCGAGATGAAAGATTAAACATTCCAAAATTTTCTTGGGGACACTCTATTTTATTAGATATTTCTAAAATTTGAGCAAGCCGTGCTAGGGGAATATATATTTCGGATGAAAAAGATTTAAGATGTTCTCGCCCTAAATCCGCGTTTCCCTCTCCAAGCCAATTAGCTAACTCATTTTTTGTAAAGATCATCTCAAAAGATTCTTTGATATATAGCTCTAGTTTAAGCTTATAATTGATTCCTACCCCCCTTTCACCCCCATTCGCTCTTGTCTCCTGATTTCTTACCACTCTAAGCTCGGTTGTAGGAGAAATAAAACCCATAAAAATAGCGTAGTCTTTTAAAAATCTTAAAAAGAAATCAGCTAGATGCTCAAATTCTTGCCGCTGGACTCTATTGTCCCTACCCATCTCTCTAAAAAATTGTACAAGTGATCTTAAAGTAAGGGCATGCTGAGGATAATCTTTGAAGAACGGATGATCAATTTCAATGGCATTACTAATTGGTATTTGATCCATTAAAAAGGCTATTTCTAAGTCGCTCTTAAATAGAAATATTACTTTATAAAGCTCATCTTTAAGCATATCTTGCAAATGCTGATCTTGAAACCCGCCATAAAAAAAACTAGACACCCCTGCATAGCCAATCACCGTGGAAATAAAGGCTTGTACACTACAAATCAAAGCAAGGTCCACGTGATAACTACATCGAAGGGAACTTACAAAGCTCACCATTTGGGCAAAAAAAATAGAAAGGGCGTGAATGCCGTAGGACGCACACTGGTATGAACCGATTTCAATAGCTTGCCATTTTCTACAGGATATAATGTTTAAAGCAATTAGGTTGACTGTTACCACACAGGCTATGCCAAATTCAATCAATGACGCCGCAGAATTCAAAACAATCCCAGCACTCCAAATCACCTGCCTAGCTAGATTGCCCCCCGCATTTAAAAAACCTAAATTTTTAGAAGCTTTACAAAATTCCGCATTCAAGAAATTTAAACTTCTAAAAAATAGAGCGGAAATCGGCTGTATAACAAACGTACACTCTTGGTTCTCAAAATGGAGGGGAGCTGAGGAATAGCTAGCATCGCTTTGCAGAAGATTAGAATGAATCCTAAAACTCATAAGAGGCCTTTTTTAGGGGTTAAATATTAAAGAACACTAAAAAAAAAAGCTATAAGATCCTTAAAAAAAGTGGGATGGAATTAAGCAATCTTTTAGGATACCTCTCGTTTTAATTCTTACGAGTGATAAAAAATTCAGCCATTTAAGAAAATCAGCTAGAGTATCTACCAAAAGATTATGATTGTAGCAACTAAACCTATGATTGGTGATGAAGAGATTGAAGCGGTGACCAAGGTGCTTAGATCCGGCATTTTATCCCAGGGACCTGAAGTCGCAGCCTTTGAAAATGAATTCTCTTCCTACGTAAATGGTTTTCCATGTGTAGCAGTGAATAGTGCCACTTCAGGCCTTCATATTGCCCTTCTGGCTGCCGGCATAAAGCCTGCTGACGAAGTTATAGTCCCCTCTTTTACGTTCGCAGCTACTGCTAACTCAGTAGCTTTAATCGGAGCAAAGCCTGTATTTGTCGATATCGACCCCAAGACATTTAATATCGATCCACAAAAAATTCATGCGGCACTCACCCCTAAAACTAGGGCCATTCAGGTGGTTCACTTATTCGGTCTTCCAGCCGAGATAAATACCATTCTTGATATTGCCAAAACATATAATTTGCTTGTTTTTGAGGATGCTGCACAAGCTCACCTTGCCAAATTTCAAGATCAGTATGTAGGGACTTTTGGAACTGCTTCTACTTTTAGCTTTTATCCCTCTAAAAATATGACCTCTGGTGAGGGGGGGATTATATCTTGCTCCACCCTTGCATTAGCCAGAGAATGCAAGCTGCTTAGAAATCAAGGAATGGAAAAAAGATACGAAAATGAAATAGTCGGATTTAATTGTCGCATGACTGATATTCATGCGAGTATTGGTAGGGCTCAGCTTAAAAAAATTGAAAAATGGACCCAGCAGCGCATAGAGAATGCCCATTTTTACCATCAACATCTAAGAGGTGTTATTAAGCCCTACGCTCCGTTAGGATCAACTCATGTGTATCACCAATATACAATACGCGTTCCAGGTCATAATAGAGACCATTTCGCAAAAGAGATGTTAAAAAATGGAGTAGAGTGCAACGTATTTTATCCCAAACCTGTGCACCGATTACCCGCTTACCAATTAAACCTAGACCTCCCTGAAACAGAAGCTGCCTGTAAGGAAGTTTTATCCATTCCTGTTCATCCATCCTTATCTCAACTAGATCTAGAAAAGGTAGTTGAGGTAGTTAACAAACTATCAAATAGCGGAGCTTAACTTGGTCAACTTAAGAGTGGGCCTCATTGGCCTTGGACACATGGGACATCATCATGCAAAAATTTTATCCAATCTCCCTGGCGTAGATTTAGTGGGTGTGTATGATAAATTCAACTCAAGGCAACTCTCAAGCCCACCATTTCCTCTTGTGAATAGCTTAGATGATTTATTAGATCTTACCATTGATTACGCCGTTATTGCTACTCCTACTCAACAGCACTACGAAGCGGGATTGATTTTAGCACAAAGTGGTATTCACGCTTTCATAGAAAAGCCTGTTTGTCACAATTTAGATTGCGCCAATCAACTAGCTTCTTTATATGAAAAAAAAGGTTTAATCGGAGGGGTTGGCTATATAGAAAGGTACAACCCCGCAATTATTGAGGCAAAAAAAAGGATAGATCAGCTCGGTAAGCTCTATCAAATAATTACACGCCGGCAAAGTCCATTGCCGGAAAGAGTCAAAGATGTTGGAGTTATTGATGATCTACTCACACATGACATTGATCTAACCTCTTGGTTGGTAGATCAAGAATTTGCTAGTGTGTTTGCCCACATAAATGTTTCCACCCACAGTAATTATGAAGATATAGCAACTGTTTTAGGTACTTTGTGCGGCGGCATTACCTCTAACCATTTGGTCAATCGGCTAAATCCTTTTCAAGAAAGAATTGTGATTATACACGGCGAAAATGGGGTGTTCATAGCCAATACTCTTACCTCAGAGTTAACTTTTTATCCCCAAGAGTCTTATTTGTTTCAATTAGATAGTAAAAAAAACTCATCTTATTTAAAACACGCTCACCCTATTTATTTCGATTATCCCAAAATGAATCCTCTTTTACTTGAACATCAAAATTTTAGGGATGCTATCCTAGGGAAAAAAGCAAATATTATTTCCCTAAAAAGAGCAGCAAAAACTATAGCTGTAACTGAAGCCATATCAAAAAGCGTAAAAAATCGAATGGCCTCATCGATTTTTTAAAAATATTTTACCTTAACAAGACCATAAATCTTAAAAGCTTATTTTGAGCTCTTTACTATCTTACAACGGGATGGTATTCTTTTGCCCTTAAATAAACCCTCTATAGTTCAAATGAAAAGTTTTGTTGAAGCTGAAAAAGTATCTAAAAATTTTTACAAAAACAAAGATTCCTACCCTGCTCTTAAGAATATATCTTTAAAAATAGATAAAGGATCCATTTTTGGCATTATCGGCCAAAGTGGTGCAGGAAAATCCACCTTATTGCGTTGCCTCTCTTCCCTTGAAAAACCCACCAATGGATCGATAAAGGTAGGAGTAGATGAACTTACTAAGCTCTCACTAAAAGATATGCGCGTGTTTCGAAAGAAAGTGGGAATGATCTTTCAACATTTCAATCTTCTTGGCTCTTTAACTGTAGAAGAAAATATTGCTCTACCTCTTCGCCTAGAAAAAACAAATGCCCATACCCTACAAGAAAAAGTCAATCATCTGCTTTCTTTAGTGAATTTAGAGAAAAAAAAGGACCAATATCCTTCAAGATTAAGCGGAGGAGAAAAGCAAAGAGTAGGTATTGCAAGGGCTCTTGCTTTAGATCCCCAGATTCTTTTTTGCGACGAAGCTACATCTGCTTTAGATCCTAAGATGACGGAAGAAATTTTAAATTTACTTCAGGAGCTGAATACTAAAATAGGCCTTACTATTGTTTTAATTACACATCAAATGGAAGTTATAAAAAAAATATGCCATCAGGTTGCAGTAATGGATAAGGGGGAAATCGTAGAAACAGGAATAGTTTGTGACATTTTTAGCGATCCTAAGCACCCTACCACAAAATACTTACTTCAACATGCTATCCATGATTTACCCTTGGGAATTGCAAAAAATGCAGACCCTTCCAGTCTTTTTCTAAGGCTCTATTTTAAAGGGGATGCAGCAAAGACTCCTGTGATTTCCAATTTAATCAAAAATTTTGACGTCTCAGTCAACATTCTGCTTGGTTGGATTGACAGTCTTCCCGGTACAAACATAGGCACTCTCACCGTAGAAATTACTGGTACCGATGAAAATAAAAACAAAGCCTTGCTTTTTTTAGAAAAAAATCAAGTACGCTACGAGGTACTAACGCATGATTTACGATAACTTCTCGCTAGCGCTAGATCTTTTGCCTGGAGCTACTTTAGATACGCTATACATGGTGTTTTTCTCTTCCCTTTTTGCCTTAGTTCTGGGATTGACTTTAGGGGTAGCCTTGCATCTTGTTAGCAAAGGGCAGATCAAAGAAAACCTATTGATACACAAGATTTTGAGTTCTATAGTAAATATTGGTAGATCTTTTCCTTTTGCTATTCTAATGATAGCACTGATTCCTCTAACAAGATATATCGTCGGAACTAGCTTAGGTACCACTGCAGCTATTGTTCCACTTACTATAGCTTCAGCGCCCTTTTTAGCTCGCCTCATTGAACAATCCCTTCAAGAGGTGGATAAAAATATCCTTGAAACTGCAAGTATAATGGGTGCTACCACCTATCAAACTATCACTAAATTTTTATTTAATGAATCCTTGCCTTCCTTAATAAAGAGTTTTTTTAATACTGTGATAGGGCTTATAGGATATAGCACAATGTCGGGACTCATTGGCGGTGGTGGCCTCGGAAAAGTTGCTGTCCAATACGGATATCATCAATTCAACGTTTTTATCATGACCACTACGGTAATTGTTTTGATTTTTCTGGTTGAAATCATACAACTAATTTCAGACAGTATGGTTAGAACTATACTTAAACGACGAGGGCTCCTTGCCAATGAATAAGATTTTTTTCACTTGCATTTTTTCTGCTGTTCTCAGTTTTTCATGCACTAAGCCGCAGGATAACACGAAAAAAATCAGAATAGGAGCTACACCGATCCCTCAAGGACAAATCCTCGAATTCATCAAACCCGAATTACAAAAACAAGGTTATACTCTCCAAATTATGATTATGGAAGATTATAACCTTATGAATCGAGCTTTAGCAGACGGAGATATTGACGCGAACTTTTTTCAACACGTTCCTTTTTTAGAAAAGCAAATTAAGCAATTCGGATACAATATCTGCTCTCTTGCTAAAGTTCACATAGAACCTATGGGTATTTATTCTCAAAAAATTAAGTCATTAGCTAGCTTGCCCGAAGGATCTATTGTTGCAATTCCCAGCGACCCCTCTAATGAGGCAAGAGCCTTGCTTTTACTAGAAAAAAATGGGCTAATTAATTTACCCAAGACCGGAAATACCTCCTTAACTACACGCGATATCGCTGCTAACCCTAAAAAGCTGAAGTTTCAGGAGTTAGATGCGGCCATTCTTTCCCGATCCCTGCCTGATGTTACTATCGCAGTAATACCTACAAACTTCGCACTACAAGCTGGTCTATCTCCCTCCCAAGGAAGTTTGGCTTTAGAAGGTAAAGACTCTCCTTACGTAAATATCATCGCGGTAAGATGTGAAGACTTAGAGGAATCAAAACTTATTGCCTTGAAATCGGTAATGAATTCTAAGCAAGTTTATGACTTTATCCTAGGAACTTACAAGGGTGAAGTCATCCCATCGTTTTCTGCTAAAGAATAAAAAGATATGACTCTAATCGTAGAAATGATGCTGAGCTCTCTGCAAAAATAAAGGGGAAAGCTCTGGATAGGTAGCTTTTAGCCAAAGATCCATTTTTTGGCTTATCTTTAATACTTCTCTTAAATAGTTGACTGGGTCTTTGACCGTTTCATCTTTCACCACGTGGCGAATATCTATTTCTACTGGGCGATGATCGATAAAGCCATAGTTACTACTAATAGCTCCGTCTTTATCCACATACCCCTTTAAACTTCGTTTTTTTATAAGATAAAGCACAGAGATCAAGGCATCTAAAGCCCTATCCTTTTCTCCATTTTCAATCAATGAAGCAACGTATGGGTACACATGAGTTGCTTTTTTTTGTACAATAAACGGAACTGTATTTAGTGGGATTCGATGCTTTCTACCTTTTTCATCAGTAATGATTACTTCATCTTTGGAATAAAAAGTTTTATGAAAATGTAGAAAAACTAAGCCTGTATGAATTCTAAATTCATCAAAAGCATTTTGAAAATTTTCAAAAAGTTCCTCTCTAAAACGATTTCTTTTTTCTATTTTTTCAAATCGATATTTTTCCA
>JBEIFG010000051.1:0-9277 GCA_040382555.1 Chlamydiales bacterium
GAAGGGTTTATTCGACTATCTGCTTTCACAAGCTTATCCAAAGTACATATTGCGCTAGATAGAATACAAACACTTAAACTGTAAATAACTATGAAATTTTTACTTGCTCAAGAACACATAGATCATTTTAACAAATTTGGATCTATCGAATTTACGAATATTTTTTCAGAAAAAGAATGTCAGTCCCTGCTTCATTCTGCAGAAGAGCTTCTTAATAAAAGAATAAATCCAACGAATAGAAATCCAGTACATCTTTTTTCTAATGAGAATCTTTTTTTAAATACTAAAAACCTCTGGAAAGACGGATTACCTATAAAAAAACTATGCATAAAAAAACAACTAGCTGAGCTTGCACATCACCTGTTTAGAAAAAAGCCGATACGCTTAGCGTATGATCATTATATTCGAACGGGCACCCTCCAAGACTGTCCGTTTAAAGAAGACAGCACTATCCAAGAAATAAGCTCTATCCGACCTACTCTAGGAGCCTTATTTATACTTTTAGAGCCCCTGCCATCTAGCATTGAAAACCCAGCTATTCCTAAACAAGTGGGAAGTATGGTTTTCGTAGCTAATAACGTGATACTGCCATTAGCTAATTTATTCTCAGAAAAAAATCTCTCTATGTTAATGATTGCATTTACAGCAGGCAAGCCCCTGTATTGTTTAGAAACTAAAGATCCTCATACACATAGTTTTAAAAGAGAAGGACTCGTGTTTGGCGATACGGTAGGTGAAGATCTGTGCCCTACCCTTTATGCTTGCTAATGTATCATCCAATGGGCAACAGCTTGTTTTGCCACTTTTATACAGTCATTTACCGATACACCGTCTATATAATTTCCCACAAGATGGCAATCTGGCAACTCTTTTTGCAGTCTTCTTAAAGCAAAAGATATATTATCTTTATGTCCTACTTCAAACACAGGTATTGCTTTTTTGGATACATGTACTTTCATAAAGTCTGGAGTAGAAGCGATGCCTAAATGTTTTTTCAGACAGGTATGAACCTGGCTGTGTAGATCATCCTCAGACCATCTTGCACCTTTTAGCATTAAGGTAATCTCCGTAGTTTGATCATTACGATCAAACACCATTGAATCAAAAACGGCACCAAGAATTCCTTGACTCACCTTGGATGAGACAAGGTATCCAAATCCTTTATGAGCCAGCACCTTTTTCTTAAATCCCATGCATACTGAAGTAATAGAAGTGGAAGGAATATCAAAATAGGAATGATTAAATGCTAGATTAGATTCACCAAAAATTGAAGGTAAAGTATGCACTGGAAGAGCTATAAAAATATCGGATGCCGAATACTCTCTTGCTTTTGTTTTTACAACCATACTCCCTTTATGTTTTTTTAGTCCAACCACGGTTTCTCCGAATACCATATTTGTATCCATTTTTGAGATAAGCTGATGTACTAAACTTTCAATTCCATTCCTAAGAGAAAAAAGCGAGCCATTAGGAGAAAAGCGCTCAATCAAAGGCAACTGTCTTTTTTTTCTTGCTATGAACCCCTTAACTATACTTCCATATTGGTCTTCTAGATCTTTTAATAATCCAAAACATGATCGAATAGAGAGTTTCTCGGGATCAGCAGCGTAAATACCTTGTACAAGTGGATCAAATAATTCATTCATGAACCCTATACCGAACCTTCTTGTAATAAAATTGTAAATGCTTTCATCAGGACATGCATGAGGTTGCTTAAAATATTCTAAAAAAAGAGGGATTATTTTATTGCGTGTTGATTTACAAAATAAAAATGATAAAGGGTTTTGAGGTAAAGATACTAAATTATGCCCAGAGAGCACGAAACGCTTTAAAGCTTTATCAGAAAAAATAAGTTCTTTTTCCATATTCAGCTCACAAAGAAGCTCGAGAAGAGCTTCACTTTTTGGAGTACTAAATATTTTAGGGCCCATCTCGAAAAAATGACTTTCATGGGTTTCAGAGCGTATCCAGCCACCCGCTCTCTTCTGCTTTTCAAGGATTGTAATATCGCAATCTAATCCTGATTTACGTAAATAATAAGCTGTAGCAAGACCAGATATCCCTGCACCCACAATTAATATACTTTTTTTTCCCATAGGTGATTTACAATCCTCTTTATGCGACTTTTTTTAAGCATAGGGGCTTTCATGGATAGCAAACAAGAAATAATTTTTTATCTAAAAAATTTAAGGGATTCGATTATCCAAGGATTTGAATCTTTAGAAATCAGCTCTCGATTTGAGCGTCAAAGCTGGGATCATCCAACTGGAGGTGGTGGAGAAATAAGTAGGCTAAGAGGGCAAGTGTTTGAAAAGGCTTCAGTTAATTGGTCCGGAGTCTATGGTAATGAATTCCCAACACCAGATGGCAAGGGCCCTTTTTTTGCCACGGGGGTAAGTTTAATTACTCATATGAATAATCCCCATGCTCCAACGGTGCATATGAATCTTCGATATATTGAAACTCCCAGTAAAGCATGGTTTGGTGGAGGGTATGACTTAACCCCCATGGGTTTTGTTTATGAAGAGGACAACCTACATTTTCATGCAACTGCAAAACAAACCTTAGATCCTTTTGGAGAGCATCTTTATAAAACTTTTTCGCAACAGGCAAAAGACTACTTTTTTATTCCTCACAGAAAAAAAGAGCGTGGTGTGGGTGGAATTTTTTTTGATCATCTCTGCTCCGGAGATTTTAAACATGATATAAATCTATGGATGGCTATAGGTAATACCTTTTTAAACGCAATACTACCTATATATCAAAAAAGGATAGGCACCCCTTTTTCTAAAAAAGATAAAGAGCTGCAGCAAAAACTAAGGGCTCATTACGTAGAATTTAATTTACTTTATGACAGGGGAACTAAATTTGGATTTAACTCAGGGGGAAATCCCGAAGCAATTCTTTGTTCAATGCCGCCTCACGCATCTTGGTAAGTTATTTGTTAAAAAATGTCTTTAAAAAGATAAGTAAAGCTCTAGACCTATTTTTTAGCGCTTTTTTCGTTAGAAATATCTCATGCTTATGCTGGTAGCAGAGCATCATAGACTCAAAAGCCCTCATAATCGGTGGAAAGACCCCTTTTTGCCTTGGCTTTGCTTTACCAAGATGCTTAAATACCAATGTAGCAGGTCGCATTGTACCAAATACTGGGAAAGAATGAACCATATATTGCCTATTGATTTGGACTCGCCTACAAAAGTATTATAGCAAAAAAATGTTTAAAAAGCCTTAAAATTATGCGATTATTTTGGTTTTCCATGGCCCATAATTCGACCTAGTATTTCTAAACAAATACAGGCAGTTCTTTCATCCCTATCTCGGTATGGATTTAATTCAACAATCTCAAATGCCTTAAGATGAGAATGATCTGTTACCATAGCTAGCATTTTGAATAAATCATTACAAAAGATCCCTCCTCCGGCAGGGCTACCCACCCCGGGAGCCTCTTTAGGATCTACCACACTCATATCAAGACTGACCCCAAATCCGTCGGTCTCCTTAGAAACGATAGAAATAGCCTCTTGCATAATTTCGGAATAGCCCCTTTCTTTAATATCCTGCATGGTAAAGACCTTAACTTTCATACGATCTAACAGCTCCTTTTCATGACTTTCAAATGATCGTGTACCTACAAGACAAACGTGATCAGGCTTTAAAATAGGGAACTGTATATGATCCACAAAAAATGAAGGATCACCACAGCCAAGCAAAGCTGCTAGTGGCATTTGATCCCAAAACTCATTACTTTGCGTTCCTGGAATACGAGCATTCATATAAGCATCCATCCAAATCAATCCAAGCTTTTTGTCTTTTCCCAAAGAAGCTTTCACACCAGACCAAGTCCCAAGGGCAATAGAATGGTCTCCTCCTATTACCACCGGGAAATAACCTCTATTGATTGCATCAAAAACGGCACGGCCTAAGTGCTCATTAAGGTCGGTAATTAATGGCAAAATTTGATGTAAATCTATATTTTGATGCTTTTCTTGGAATAAAGGGAACAGAATATCGAATAAATATTTCTGCTCTACTTTACAACTTTTAAGAGCTATTTTTTTATAAAGAGCTTCTGGTGCATCCTCACACCCTTTTAATTCTGCTCCCCATCCAGAAGCTACTCCAATAATTTCGCAATTACGGTGCACAATGAACCTTCTTTTTTGTGTTTTTTATTTTGATGTAAACAAAAAAAACTTTTTTATGAATGAATTTCATAAAAAATCAAAAGAATTATGCTTTAAAATTTTGAACAGTTTGAACAAAAACTCTAACATTCTCAAGAGGAGTGCCGGGCATTACACCATGACCTAAGTTCATAATTAATCCTTTCTGTCCTTTGAGTACAAAGAGAAGGCGCTCAGTTTCTGCAATCACCATATCCCTGCTGGCTTCTTTTAAAAAATGGGCAGAAAGATTCCCTTGCAAGGCTACTTCAGGGCCTAGCTGCTGTCGGATTTTCAGCATATCCCCTTTTTCATCTATGCTAATGGCGGAGGGTCCTATAGAGGCTATTTCATGCACATATTTATGAGAATCTCTACAAAAAACAATGACGGGAATCGATAGTTTTTTCAAAGCTTGAACTATCTTTTGAAGATAAGGCAAGCAAAATTCCTTGAACTGATTTTCCTCTAAAACATTAGCCCATGAATCAAATACCTGTATTAGATCTGCTCCGGCTTTTGCCTGCATAATCAGGTATTCAATAGTCGCATCCGTGATCTTGTCTAAGAACTTTGCAAATTCTAATGGATAAGACTCGATGAAAAATTTAGTTTTCACAAAAGATGCTCTACCAGCTCCCTCAATCATATAGCTTGCTAAAGTAAAGGGGCCTGCACTAAAGCCAAATAAGGGCACGTCGATTTGAGGCTTTACAATCTTTAGAGTTTGGGCAACGTAAGGTAAAATATCTGCTACAGGTTGCGCTTTAAGTGACTTCATTTTTTCGACTGAGTCAATAAAAGGACAGACATAAGGCCCACCATGCTCTGGAAACACTATTTTTAATCCAAATACTTCTGCAAGAACAAGTATATCAGAAAACAAAATAGCGGCATCTACATCGAGAAGATCTCTGGGAAGAAGTGTTACTTGAGCTGCAATTTCTGGGTCATGAAACATTTTCCATAGAGAATGTTTTTCACGTAATGCTTGATATTCTGGCATGTATCTGCCTGCCTGGCGCATAAGCCAGACAGGCAGTCTTTCTACCTCTTCAAACCGAAGAGCTTGAAGCAACAAATCTCTCATGATAATAATCTTGCCATGATTGCATCTACTGAAAAGCCAAAATCAGCAGTTAGATCGCTGTAAGGGGCTGACTCCCCAAATGTCTCAATACTAATTGATATTCCTTCACGACCTATCCATTTTGTCCAACCAAAGCTTGTGGCTGCTTCGATACTTACTCTCGTACCTAAATTACCACCAACTACGCTTTGTTTGTATTCATCAGATTGCTGATCAAAAATTTCCCAGCACGGCATAGAGACAATACGCACTGATTTGCCTATTTTTTCTAAAGCATTGGCCACATCAAAAGCTAAGGCCACTTCAGATCCAGTCGCAAAAAGGGTAAAATCGGGTGTTTTTGACTCTTTTTTAAGAATGTAAGCACCTTTACCCATACCTTGCTCATAGGGAATATCTGTTCCCTGGACTTCAGGCAGCGCCTGTCTTGATAAAACTAACGCTGTGGGTCCGCGATATTTTAAGGCTGCGAGCCAAGCCATTTTCACCTCCCAGCTATCTGCCGGTCGAATGACTTGCAGCTGAGGCATTGCTCTTAAAGCCGCTAAATGCTCAACTGGTTGGTGGGTAGGTCCATCTTCTCCAAGAAATATGGAATCATGAGTAAACTGGTAAATAACAGGAACCCTAGAAAGAGCTGCTAAGCGAATAGCATTCCTCATATAATCTGAAAATGTAAAAAAAGTTCCCACAAAAGGCATAAACATATGTGTCTGGGATAAACCGGTAGCTGCTGTAGCCATTCCAAATTCACGAATACCAAACTTGATATTTCGGCCATTAAAATTACCCGGGGTAATGATTGGATATTTTTTCATCATTGTCATATCGGAAGAGGAAAGATCAGCAGAGCCTCCATATACTTGAGGAAGTACATCCGCAAGAGCGTTGATCACATTATTAGACGAACTTCTTGAGGCTATAGGATTTTTCATGTCTACTTTTCTTAATATCTCTTCGATGTTATCGGGAAGACGACGTTCTACCATTTGCATAAAAACTTTATAATCTTCTGGATACGTCTCAGCCCAAGTCCTAAACATTTCCTTCCATTGATGCTCCAGCTGAGCATCTTTGACTAGCTTTTGCTCAAAGAAAGAATAGATATTTTGAGGCACATAAAAATCTTCTTCTGGTAGACCTAACGCTTTTTTAGTAGCCTCTACTTCATCTACTCCAAGGGGAGATCCATGCACTTTATGTGTCCCTGCTTTATTTGGAGAGCCTTTGCCGATAATAGTTTTCATGATTACAAGGCACGGTTTAGTCTGCTTTTCATGAATCGATGCAAATACTTTTTCCATTGCATCAAAATCATATCCGTCTAAATCATATACCTGCCAGCCATACGCTTCATAGCGCATTTTAGTATTTTCCGAAGCGGAATCTTTTAAAAAGCCATCTAGAGTGACTTCATTGGCATCATAAATTAGAACCAGATTATCTAATTTTAGGTGGCCAGCTAAAGCTGAAGCTTCTGACGATACCCCCTCCATTAAACATCCATCTCCTGCAAGGCAATACACCTTGCTAGTAAAGAGAGGAAAATTAGGCTTGTTGAATTTAGCAGCTAAAATTTTAAGACCTAAAGCTTGTCCTACCGAGTTACCAACACCTTGCCCTAGAGGCCCTGTGGTAGCTTCCACACCATCTGTAATATGAAATTCAGGATGCCCAGGTGTCTTTGAATGCCTTTGACGAAATCTTTTAATTTCATCCATGGAAAGATGAAAACCTGATAGATGTAAAAGAGAATATAAAAGCATAGAACCGTGACCTGCCGACAAGATAAATCGATCCCTATTTAACCACTTGGGATTTTTAGGATTATGTTTTAGCAGGGACCCATACAAAAAAGCCCCAAACTCTGCGCATCCCATTGGCAAGCCAGGATGTCCTGAATCAGCTTTTTGAACCGCTTCCATTGAAAGCTCTCGTACCACATTCGCAATTTTTCCTAGCTGCTTTTTTAAATCAGGATCCATTGATTTCTCCGTAATTGTAGTTCATATTTGCTATTACCCAAGCTTTTTCGCTCCTTCACTCATCAAAGTTAATAATAATAGAAAGAGGCTAAAAAAATGGAGTTTTTCCATTTTTTTCAATCGTGTTCGTATAATCTCCTTACTTTTACTATATTTTGGTTTCAAGATAAACTTTTTTAAATACAAGCAATCATTTTCTTTTATCATACTGGATTGTTCTTGCACCGATTCACCTAAGAAAACAAATATGTATAAGCTTTTTTTCTCCACCTTACCATCTAGATATCGGGATTAAAACAATTGAGTGTAAGATAGAACTAACGAGGCAAAGTTAGAGCTATTGCGCCCTGTTACGGAAAACCAAACCCCTCCGATAAATCCTCCTGTATTAGTAACATTATACTCTATAGCAGGAGCAATAGAGAGCTGATCAGAAGAGGGAGATCCCACCTGCGCCGCATTACCAAATTGATCTACTCCCGGATTGCCTCTAAAAGGACTACTTGTTGAACAAGTATAAGCAATATCCGTCGCAAAAACCCATTTTTGACTTATGCTCACTTCAGCACCTAAGTCTGCACTAAACGATGCCCCCACACTGACCTTACCCCTGGTACCGTAGCCTCCACCATACGAATTAAAACCCTCCACGTGAGCCTTTCCCTGGGGTTGAGTATACTGAGTAGATAAGCGAAGAGCTACAGGATGCAATTTAATACCCCAGAATACCTTACTAATATTTAGTCCTAAAATGGTTGCATACACTCCTTGACCTGCCGCATCTAAACCATTTTTATTTGGATTTAGCTTTTGATAACTCCCTGTCGGAAATAGCTGTCCTACAATCATTCTAAAACTTGGCACATAGGGAGTTTCTTTATATAGCTGCAAACCAAACTCCAAGGGAAAATCTCCGAAAGCTTGACCCGAGTGTCCACTTTGCCAGCTAAAATATCCCTGGGGAACCACAGTTACATCCAACCAATTAGTGAGACCTGCTTGAAACACAAAAAGAGGATTAATCACATAGACATTGGAGATATTTTTTGAATGTCTATGACCATCGTACACTGCATGATCGACTGTAACGTAAAGATAAGGTTGAATATTTATTCTTCCAAAAGGAACGTTATTGGCAGATCCAGTAATTAAAGGACCCGTATACCAAGGTATAAACATATCTTGAGCTACCTGAAAATCGTACTGCACTGAATCAATTTCCGCTGAAATTTCCTCGGGAGTTTTTATACTTCGTCCGCTTGGTTGTGAGACTGAGTTAGGCATTTCTTCTGAAAATGCTGGAGAAATGAAAAAAAAGAATAACGCAATTTTTTTGATCATACTTGCCTTTAAAATGAATCAGAATTATACACCAGTTTAATAAACAAAAAATTTTTTACAACAGAGATTCGTTATGGAAATTTCAAATGCCCCTAAACCAGAAAAACCCACCTATGAAAAAGATTTTGCACGAAGTGTTGATCTGTTTGAAAAAAGCTTTAAAGAATTTCAATCCTCCTCGTTCAGTGCTCAAAAACAGGCTTATATTGATGTCATGAAGGAGTCGCTAGTAACCATGCAAGAGAGCGCAAATGCTATGGTAAATACCAAATTAAATGAACTCAAAGAAACTCTAAAAAAAGACTTAGATAAGTATTTAGAAGACCCCAATAATGAAAATAAAAACAAAGTCAGCAAAGATATTCTAAACATCAAAAATAACGAGTGAATACCCAAAGGAATTCTCTTACCTAAAAGCGAAATCCTCTATTTGTTAGAGAGGAAACCACACCCACTAAGCTCATCATAAAAATGACTAATGACCCTATTTTTGCCACCTGAATACTTAGCTCACCTGCTTTGCGATCTAAATCCAACGCTAAAAGAACACAAGTGGCAATGATTGACATATAAAAGACCAAAAAAGCCCAGACTGGAAGACTATAATTCCAGATTAGAGGATATAAGGTATCACCACCACAAAATTTTAGGGATACATGCCTTATCGAACAGCAAATGCCAAAAATTGAAAAAAC
>JBEIFG010000052.1:0-9268 GCA_040382555.1 Chlamydiales bacterium
GATTGACTATGATTTATGCTCTAAGAGGGGTTGGAAAAACATATGTTTCCTTATCAATAGCTTATGCAGTTGCAACGGGAGGAAAAATATTTGATTGGCAGGCACCCGAACCAAAAAGGGTCTTGTATGTAGATGGGGAGATGCCGTCAAGTACAATGCAAGAACGGCTTGCTCAAATATCTCGTTCTTCTGAGAAACAAATATTGGACTCGGCATATTTTAGGCTTATTACTCCTGATCTCCAGGAAGCTGGAATTAGAGATTTATGCACTTCTGAAGGTCAGGCCGATATTATTGAATACATGGACGATTTTGATTTAATTGTTTTCGATAATCTCTCTACTTTGACTAGATCGGGCAAAGAAAATGACGCAGAAAGTTGGTTGCCTGTACAAGAATGGGCCTTATTCTTACGGAGAATGGGTAAGTCTGTTTTGTTTATTCATCACGCAGCCAAAGCAGGACAGCAGAGAGGGACAAGCAGAAAAGAAGATGTTCTTGATACTGTAATTAACCTGCGACGCCCTCCAAAGTATTCTCCATCGGATGGAGCCAAGTTTGAGGTTCATTTTGAAAAAAACAGGGGATTTGGTGGAGATGACGCCAAGCCATTTGAAGCGGCGCTCACTTCTAATGAGTCAAAGCTTATCTGGAGTTGTAGGGATATTGAAAATAGAGACTATGAAGACATAATAGACATGTACAATGAAGGAATGGCACAAGCCGATATTGCAAAAGAGCTTAATGTGCATAGGTCCACCATTTCTCGAGCTATCAAGAAGGCAAAAGCTGAAGGGAAAATCAAAAAATAACGCTGCGTTGCATGTTGCACACCCTAGAGAATGCAACACGCAACATTCTCATGAAATATGCAACATGTAATGCAACAACAGCGCAACAAGTACACGCGTTACATAGGGGTTTTAGAGGAAAAAAGTGCAACCATAATCGCAACAACGTTGCAAACTGACTGTTGCATAAGGAGTTGATGATGTTTAGATCATGGCAGTATAAACCTTGGGAACCATGGAGTTATTCCAATCACATGTTAGATGTTGATCCTTCGGCTCATTGGAAAAACGAAAGTTTATGGAAGAAGAACCGGCCTTTATGCGGGGCCAAGTGCCGAGATGGTCATTCCTGCAAAGCTAAGGTCGTGGTGGACTCCAAAACAGGTGAACCGATTAATGGCCGTTGCCGAGTGCATGGAGGCTTATCTACAGGGGCAAAAACACAGGAAGGCAAAGATAAAAGTAGGGAAGCTGCACGTCGTGGAATGCTTGCTTACTGGGCAAAGAAAAGATAATTCATTCCCTATTACGCGTGTGCGTCATGGGGTGCATATAAAACTGTATTGGATTAACTGTCACTCTATGGTAATCTCCAGCGTTAAAAATATGGAGGTTTACATGGATAGTGATTCTTTCTGCATCTCTATATATTGCGATACAGGTGCGGATATTTCAAAAATGAAGGCTTTTACGTGGTGTAAATTTTACCAATTCCCCTATGACTCTCCAGATCGTCCCAAAAAGCCCCTTTTGCTGGCACAACCATCGGCTGCTCAATGGAGAGATTGTCATGCTGCTTTGAAAGAATTTACAGAAATCACTTGGGGAGATTTTGCGGGAAGTTCTCTTTATCCTGACGTCGAGGCTATCATTGGAAAAGGACCAGAAAATAGAAGAGACATTCTCCATTTCGATTCTGCTTACAAGACAGGATGCAAAATCTTTCTCACTTCGGATAAGGGGGATATTTGGTCAAAGAGAATGTTCTTGGAAGAACTTACCAACATTAAAACCTTTTGCACCCCTCTAGAATTAGAGGCTGTTTTAGAGCAGTTAGATAAACTACAGCGATCCTGCTTTAACTAATCAATTGGATATATTGTCTGATGGGCTTGGAGACAATTCAGCTTCAATTTCTTCCACAGTCGGTAAGCTAGATTTCAAATCTTCTGGTATGGCCTTGGTAAGCATGGTTTCATATTCCACGACACCCATTGGTCGATCAATGCCTCTGAAGGCGTATTCGGCAATGACTTTATCCCGGTCTTTGCAGAGCAAAATCCCAATTGTTGGGTTATCAGTCGGATGCTTGATCATATCATCAACAGCAGACAAATAGAAATTCAACTGACCCACATCTTCTGGCTTGAAAGCTTTTGCTTTTAGCTCAACAACGACAAAGGAGCGAAGCTTGACATGATAGAAAAGCAAATCGATATAGAATGGCTGCCCGCTTACGGACAGCAGATACTGTCGACCCATAAATGCAAACCCTTGCCCCAATTCAATCAGAAATTTCTGAATATGGTTGACCAACCCATCTTCCAAATCTTTCTCCAAATGCGCCTTGTGGAGTGTGAGAAAATCAAAGACATAAGGGTCTTTGAGAGTCTGTTGAGCTAAATCTGACTGTGGAGCTGGTAAGGTGGTCTTGAAATTGGTGATCGCTTTTCCTTCTCTACGATAAAGATCATTTTCAATCCAAATCGTGAGGATGCTTCGGCTCCAACCGTGTTCAATAATTTTCTTAGCATACCACAATCTCTCTTCAAAGCTTTTTAGCTTGTCTAACAGGACGAAATTGTGACCCCAAGGTATGTTAAAAAAGGGTACTAATGGATCATTATGCAATTGTCTAACAGCTGTTAGACAATTTGAATAAGCTAGATAAAACGCCCTCATTCTAAAGATGTTAGCTCTTGAGAATCCTTCTATTCCGGGGAACTCATTTTGAAGGTCCTTAGCCACCCGTTCTAAAACTTTACTACCCCATCCTTCTTTCTCTTGTTTTTCAACAATGTCTTTGCCAAGGTCCCAGTATAATTGAGTCAGCTCTCGACTGGCGGCAATAGCTGCTTTTAGCTGAGCACTTCTAATTTTTTCTTTAATTTCGTTAAAGAACTCACGATAGCCCGCAGGAACCGCAACACTCGAATCGAGCTTGACTAAGGATTTTGTTTGCGTTTTGGCCATTTGTATTCCCAACCTTTAAAAGAGTAGAGGAAGATTTTGACAGTCTTGGACTAGAAAGTCAACTGTTCTATAGGAAAAATGTTTGGAATGCCTTGATTTTACTAAAGAAGACCCCTATACTCTCTTTCATTTCGCTTAAGGAATTGTAAGTATGAAAAATAAGGTTATTGTCAGGCTTTTGATTTTTGTAGGTGCTCTACTTGTTTTCCCATTGTCCGCAAAAGCAGATCAATACAATATTCCACCTTCCATCCGCTTTACAGTTGAACGGGAAAACAACGAATCTTCTATCGTCTACTACTTTAGTCCTCCTGATTCTATTGATAAGTCATACCCCATTCTTGTTCTTTGTGAGGGGTCCACAAGCAAGGGCGACATAGGAAGCGTCTTTTTTATTAGGAATTATTTTGTTGAAAGAGTCAAACCTCTTCGAGTTGGCTATCTTACAGTCGAACAATGGGGCGTTGACGGCAACCAGATCGATGAAGAAGAGTTTTGGACGCACTACACAAGATCGCAACGCCTAAAAGACCATATGCAGGTCATTCACCACTTGGAAGAACGTCCACCTGCTGGATGGAATGGCGAGTTTATCTTTGTAGGGGTATCGGAAGGAGGCCCACTCGTAACGGATTTATCGATTATGTGTCCTAATACGATCGCAACAATCAATTGGTCAGGAGCTGGGGATTGGAGTTGGGCAGATGAGCTATGGCAGTTTTTCGACCAATGGAAGAAAGACTCATTTTGGATAAGACTTTATGATGCTATTCCAAGATGGATACCATTCTCTTCAGATATTCCTTCTACTCGCTTGGAATTTGATGCTCTTGTCCAAGAGATCATAGCAAATCCAACTCCGGACTTGAGGATGGGTGGAATGACTTATCTTTATCATGCCGATGCTTTTCAAACACCTCCCATCGACTATAGCAAAATTAAAACCCCATTCTTGGTCGTTGCTGGGGCGGAAGATAGCATCATAGATTCGTGTGACCAATTTGTTCAAAAAGGCATGGATGCTGGAGCTCCGATTACTTATTTCCGTGTTGATGGAATGGATCACTACATTCGTAAAAGGCCAGACATGATTGACAAATCCTTTGAGTGGCTGAAGTTGCAACTTTCCTCAGGAGAATCATCCAAATGAATCCTCAGGAAAAGATGAAAGTAATCGTTGATTATACTCCCAGTCATGCTGACAATGACATTGTAAAAGAAGGTTTAATCAAATGTTATGAAGCTCTATTCGGTGAGCGAGATAAGCCGTTATCAATTTTCTTAAAAAATGACTCAGGAGAGGTTTTCGGCGGCATACAGGCATTTATGGATACAGAATCGGTCTATATTGACGGACTATGGGTTGAGGAAAATTTGAGAAAACAAGGGTATGGCACAAAATTGTTAGCCGCAGCAGAACAGGAAGCAATCAAGAATGGATGCATTTTTTCTCTAGTGGATACCTGGGACTTTCAAGCGGAAGAGTTTTATTTAAAAAACGGATATGAACGAATAGGGGAAATAAAAAATTATTGGCATGGTCATTCAAAAATATTTCTCAGAAAAAACGTACGACCATCCCGTATAGGCTGTGTTGAAAAATTCAGTTAGCTGTACTAGTTGAGATTTTATCTGACTTTGTTTAATTAAAAAGAAGAACAAGGTTGGAGGAAATATGAACCTATCACAAAAGATAATAAAACCAAAATTAGGATTATTGCAGTTGGCAAAACAATTAGGCTCAGTATCTGAAGCTTGTAAAGCTATGGGATACAGTAGGGACACATATTATAGATACAAACATCTTTATGAAGCAGGAGGTGAAGAAGCACTTCAAGAAATAAGTCGTAAAAAACCTATATTGGCAAATCGAGTCGATCCTACCATAGAAGAAGCTGTAGTCAATATGGCAATAGAATTTCCAGCTTATGGACAATTAAGAGTGTCTAATGAGTTGAAAAAACAGGGCATACTCGTATCTCCCGGAGGAGTTAGATCCGTTTGGCTTAGACATGAACTTAATAGTTTTAAGCTAAGACTTACGGCTTTAGAGACTAAAATGGCTCAAGAAGGTCACCTTCTTACTGAAGCTCAATTAGCAGCCTTGGAAAAAAAGAAAGAAAAGCAAGAATCTTTAGGAGAAATAGAGTCTCATCACCCTGGGTATTTACTGTCACAAGACACCTATTACGTTGGAACGATTAAAGGTATTGGCCGTATTTATCAACAAACTGTAATTGACACCTATACAAGGGTTGCAGAAGTTAAATTGTACCAAGAAAAAACAGCTTTAACTGCTGCAGATGTTTTAAATGATAGAGTGTTGCCATGGTATGAGGAAGAAGGGATTAAAGTGCTTAGAATCCTCACAGATCGTGGCAGTGAATACTGTGGTAAAATTGAACACCACGCTTTTCAGTTGTACATTAGCATAGAGGACATCGACCACTCTAAAACCAAGGCCTATTCACCGCAAACAAATGGTATATGCGAGAGGTTTCATAAAACTATGAAATCAGAGTTTTATGATACTGCATTCAGAAAGTCCCGAAGAAGGAGTTTCCCATCCTTTTAAAAAGCCGCAATATCTAGACATGTCATAGACATAAAATCGAGCTAGATTTTGAACTATAGACAGATCCTCTAAAGAAGATTTTTCTATAGATATTTCCATGGGACAGCTCCATTCCTCAATTCTTGATGTGATAGATTTTCTAAGACAGATCATCAAATGATCAGGACCATATGTATGCAGTTCAAAGAGAGG
This sequence comes from Chlamydiales bacterium, assembly GCA_040382555.1. Classification (GTDB taxonomy): domain Bacteria; phylum Chlamydiota; class Chlamydiia; order Chlamydiales; family Rhabdochlamydiaceae; genus VGMB01. The sequence goes on from JBEIFG010000052.1 coordinate 5,752, forward strand.
TTTAAATCTTTCTTTGGTATAAAAAGCATAAGTTTGCAAATAGCCTTCATCCGCATGTTTGGGGCTAAGCGTTTCTACTGTTAAAGAATCACAGTTTTTTTCTATGCAAAGTTTTTCTGCTGCTTTAAGTAATGCTTTACCAATTCCCTTGCCATGAAAATCTTTCTTTACTCCCATCCAATAGATATTTGCGCTGCATGGGAAAGGAAACTCTAAACAAATAAGCCCCTTGCAATTTTCATTAACCATAGAACCAAGACAGATTCTTTCCTTTACTCCCTTTGCATATTTTTCATTCACTTCAGGCAGCCCAAACCATTTAGGTAAAGTAGCTGTAATATCTATACAAGCTTTCTCCGACTGCTCAGATGTTAATAAAATAATATCGGATACTATTTTCAGACCTTTTTAAAATTTTGGACACGAAAACTTTTGAAGAAATCTCTTTACGAGAAGATCGCTTCATCATTAGCTCTTAGTTTTTTTCTTTGCCCTGGAATTTTTCTTTTCATTACAAGTTTTTACAGTAGAAAGCTCTGCTTCTATCTCCTCTACGGTCGGAAGGCTTGATTTAAACTTCTTGGGAAGGGTTTTGTAGATTTTAGTCTCATAGCTTGACACACTAATAGGACTCTTGCAATTGCGCAGAGCATACTCCACCTTGACTTTGCTTTTTGTTTTACAAATGAGAATACCTATTGAAGGTTGATCGTCTGGATGCCTTAAAAGATCATCTACTGCAGAGAGATAAAAATTCATCTGGCCAGCATCTCTGGGATCAAAAGCTGTCGTTTTGAGCTCGACGATAAAATAGCATCTTAACTTTACATGGTAAAACAAGAGATCTATGAGATAATCTTCATCTTCAACCTCGATCTTAAACTGCCTTCCCATAAAAGCAAAACCATCGCCTAATTCAACTAAAAACTTCTGAAGATGATCCATCAGGCCTTGTTCCAATTCCCTTTCGCGATATTCTCCGTCTAGGGCTAAAAAACCAAAATTATACGGATCTTTTAGAACTTGCTGAGCTATGTCAGACTGAGGAAGAGGCAGAGTCTGTTTAAAATTGGTGATAGACTTTCCTTTTCTCCGGTACAAATCGGATTCTATCCAAGATTCCAATATACTCCGACTCCATCCATTTTCTATAGCTTGTCGCATATACCAAAGGCGCTCTTCTAAGTTGCTTAGCTTACGTAAAAGAATCAAATTATGCCCCCATGGCAATTGTGCAACAGCTGTTGCACAATTCTCTTCCGGATAGTTCTCTGCAAATTCTCTCATGTACTGTAAGTTTCTTAATGAAAAACCTTTAACATCAGGAAAAGTCTTAATCAGGTCTCGAGAAAGCTTTTGTAAAGTCTTAGCTCCCCAGCCTTCTTTAGAAATCATTTCTGAAAGAAGTTTGCCTGTTCTCCAATAAAATAAAACAACCTCTCGAGTGACTGATAAAGCTGCTTTTAACTGAGTTTGCTGAATGTCAGTTCTTAACTGTTCAAAAACTCCCATATAATTTTTGGGGTTTTCCATACCGTTTTTATGGATCTTTATTTTCTTTTCCATAGAATCTTCTTTGAATAATTGCGTTCATCATGAGCCAGGAACATCTAAGAATAAATGCTAAGAATCATTCATCCAAAAAATACCCAAACGGCTTTTTCAAAGTCTTAACTATCCTTTCCAAAGTCTCAAGCGTCGGCAAAGCAATCCCTGTCTCGTAGCGCGAAATGCTCTTTTGCAAGATCCCCGTCTCTTCTGCAAGATCTGCCTGCGTCATATCCGCTTCGACTCTTGCTAGCTTGATCTTTTTTCCTAATTTTTTTGCATCCATACAAAATCTTTTGTTGTCATAAATATACCTCGAAAGGTATATTTTAGTCGATAAAAAAGATAACCTATACCGTTTAACTAGGAATGATACTCCCAGTTAAGCAAAAAGACAAGAGCTTATGGCACCTTTAACAAAAGCAAAGTCAGATCTGTCCAAAAAGGAAGCTTCTCTTAGCTTAAGCTGGAAACAAAATCCTGCTGCTAAAAAGCTACTCGATGTCTTAGTCTCTATCCTTACAGAAGGATACATCCAAACAGCCAAAGAAAATCCCGAAATCTTTTCTAAATAAGGAGTTTTTTATGAGAGTCGCCATCTATGCAAGGTACTCCTCCGAAAACCAAAGCGAAAAAAGCATCGATGATCAGATACGTGTCTGCCAAAGATATATCAATAACAATGGTCTCTTCTTTGATCCGAAGCACACCTATACAGACCAGGCCATCTCCGGTTCAGTGATTAATAGACCTGGTCTTCTTGCTTTAGAACGAGCTATGGAAAACAAAGAGATCGATGCTGTTGCAGTTGATGATCTATCAAGGCTCTCTCGCAGCAACCATCAAATGCTCACCCTTGTCAATAAATTCAACTTCTTCTAAATCAAGATCATTTCTGTATCTGACGGCATCATCTCCGATGATGACAACTCAAAGCTCGGCATTCATTTAAGAGGTCTTATCAATGAGCTATATCTTGATAATCTACGTAAAAAGACCATGAGAGGATTAGAAGGACAGCGCTTGCGAGGTTTTAGTACCGGAGAAAGCGTTTATGGCTATAAGTCTTGCCCTGTTGGAGAACTCAAACTCAATAAGAAAGGCCAACCCAAATATGAAGGCAAAGTCCATAAGATCGAAGAAGAGGAAGCTTCGATCATTCGTAGGATCTACAAAGAATTTATCGAAGGTAAAAGCATTCATGCTATCGTTCAGGGCCTTAATGAAGACAAGCTATCCACTAAAAAGAACCGCTTTGCAGGATGGGCCAATTCAACAGTTAGCCGTATTCTCAAAAATGAAAAAAGTAGACCGTCCTGAACATGAGCAACTCACCAGCTTTAAAGAAGAGCTTGTAATCATAGATCTCAATAATTGGGAAAAGGCAAAAGAAAGATGGAATGAAATGGAAGGAGCTTGGCCTATAAGAACATCCACTCAAAAAGCGACTTCTACACAAAAAAGCTACATCCATGCTAACCCTACTCACTTCTTTGCAGGTCAAGTCCAATGCAAATGCTGCGGCGGGGCTATTGTGCAAGTATGCGGAAAAGCCGGTGGCTGCTACGGTTGCCATCAAGCCAAAAGAAAGACCTGCTCCAATAAGCTTACTATCCCAAGAAAGCGTCTTGAGGAGATTTTGTTAGAACACTTGAAACAAAATCTGCTAACTGCTGAAAACCTGAAATACGTCTATGACAATGTAGAAAAAGAAATCGAAAAGACATTAGAAGCTGTCCCTGAAGAGCTGAAACAGAAAAGAGCTCAGCACGAGAAAATCCAAGCAGAACTCCAAAACCTCCTAAATTTCATCAAAATCGGTAATTTTTCAAAAGTAGTATCGGATGCTCTGACTGATGCCGAAGGCCGCTCAGACGACCTTTTCGAAACTTTAAATAAGAAAACCAAGCAATCAGCCTTAGTTCTAAAAGACTTATTTGGCACAATTGAACTTGAAGCGATACCCGGA
>JBEIFG010000053.1:0-9250 GCA_040382555.1 Chlamydiales bacterium
ACCTGCGCTATTTAAATTTTTAGGAAACCAATTTTTCATATTTTTTTCTTTCCATTACTTGTATTTCTTATTATTATCAGATTCTGTTTTTTTTCTTTTAAAATCACTATTTAAGTATCAATCGAGAGAAAGGAGCCTAACAATGAATCCAGCTGAAATTTCTTATACTGAACTATCTCAATGGCTTCATGATAAAAAAGAGTTTGCTTTTATTGATATACGCGAAGAAGAAGAGCGAAAAGAATCTCATATGGGAGGACAATGGCTTCCTTTATCAGAGCTTGGAGAGAAATTAGAAGATTTACCTAAAGGATCTATTGTTTTATATTGCCGTAGTGGTGGCAGAAGCCTCATGGCTACTATAAAACTCAGAGAGCTCCTGGCAAGAGACAATATTTATTCGCTACACGGCGGTATGCTGGCTAAACCTTAAAAAATATATTTGCTTTTATTTTTAATTCTTTATGAGTAAAACACTATTCCATCAAAGTCTTCCTATATTTGAAACAGGGGTAAAGGCAGGATTTCCTTCTCCCGCGGAAGAAGAGTTATGTGCACCTCTAAACCTGAATGAGCACCTTATCCCCCACCCCTCATCAACATTTTTAGTACGCGTTCAAGGTGACTCGATGCAAGGAGCAGGTATCTATAGTGGTGATATACTTGTAGTTGATAAATCGCTGCAACCAGCCCATGGTAAAATTATCGTTGCACTACTGAATGGAGAATTTACAGTGAAGCGTCTACTTATTGGCAAAAATGAAATCATCCTACATGCAGAAAATCCATCCTATCCACCTATTCAAGTGCAAAGTATTCACGACTTTGTAGTTTGGGGAATCGTTACATATGTTATCCACAAAACCTAGCCACCTTTATTTTTTAGTCGACTGTAATCAATTTTTCGTTTCATGTGAGTTAGCATTTCGACCTGATCTACTTAATACTCCTACTGTAGTATTATCTAATAATGATGGCTGTGTCGTAGCTAGATCTAAGGAAGCAAAACAAATAGGTATTCCTATGGGAGTACCTTTATATCAAATTGAAACAATTATTCACCGTCACAACGTAAATATTTTTTCATCCAATTTTGAATTGTATGGAGATATGTCTTTTCGTGTTATGCAAACCCTAGCTATGTTCTCTCCTGACATAGAAGAATACTCGATTGATGAGGCCTTTCTTAAAATACAAACAGATAATCCTCTGAAAATAGCTCAAGAAATAAAGCAAAAAGTCTTTCAAAATACAGGCATCCCTGTTTCAGTAGGTGTTGGGCCCACCAAAACTCTTTCTAAGCTCGCCAACGATATCGCAAAAAAAACAACAGAAGGGTGTAGCCTAATAGATCCATTACAAGCCCATTCATTCAGAAAAGTAGCAGTAGGAGAAATATGGGGTATCGGAAAAAAAATTGCCGCACAGCTAGAAAGTTTCCATATTCGCACTGCATTTGATCTTTTGCAGGCAGATGAAACTTTTATCAAAAAAAAATTCTCTGTAATTCTTTTGAGAACGGTACTCGAGCTTAAAGGAATAGAATGTTTAACCTTTGATGAAATACCCTCTCCTAAACAATCCATCACTTCATCCAAGTCTTTTGGGAAACCTGTATACGCTCTGTCCGAGCTAGAGGAGGCAATTTGTACATATACAGCAAAAGCTGGCATGAAGCTTAGAAAAGATCATTCATTCGTTAAGCAAATCTGTGTATTTATTAGTACCTCACGCTTTCAAGATGATTTATATTATAACTATCAAATTATCAATCTTCCCCAAGAGACAGATTATATTCCCCATTTAATGCAATATGCAAAAAAAGCTCTTTCAAAAATTTTTATAGAAGGCGTTGCATATAAAAAAGCAGGGGTTTCCTTGTTAGATCTATCTAGAAAAAAATGCCTGCAACCTGATTTTTTTAGTCCTCCGATTTTGACCAATGAAAAGCAAGAAAAAGCTATGAAGGTATTAGAGCAAATTAAAGGGAAAATGGGGAAACAATCTATTTATTTTGCTAGCGAAGGCATAGAAAAATCTTGGCTTGCTAAAAAAGAATTATGTTCTAATCGATATACTACTAGGTGGAATGAATTACTCACCATTCATATCTAAATTATGTAGATGTTTTATGATCTTCTATCCATTTTAAAAAAATAGGATCTGCTCGAATTAAGTCAAAAGAAGAATAAGAAAGAATATCTTTAAAATTCTGGAGTCCTTCTCTTACAGCTGTTTCTAGCCAGCCAATAGCTGCTTGGGCTTGCTTTAACTCAGCGTGCGCGTAGGCATTTCGCAAAGCGGTATCTACCGAGGGAATATTTTGAAAACATTCTGAAGCTAATTTTACCACAAGAATATAATCTTTCTCTTCAAATGCTGCTTTGTGAAGAAGACAAAGACCATCTGGTGCTAGATCTGACTGAGCACTTTTTAATAGTTCATACGTTTTTTTTACATCTCCCTCTTCATACTCCAAAAATGCCTGATACTGAGTAGCCATATTAAAAATTAAACCCTGCTTTGCTTCAAATCGAACCTTTTCAAAAGCTACTTTGGCCTCTTTTTTCTTACCTGCTTGCAAAAGCTCTTCTGCTTCAATTAAGCTTTTTTTCACAGCAGCATTTCTATCTGTTTCTGAAAATAGTCGAGTTTTTTGCCATGCATCAAAACTTTGAAAAGCAAATAGAAAAAAAAGAGCACCTACTAAAAATTGATGAAATAAGAAAAATCCCAAGGAAATTAAACAAGCAAAAATGGCACCTGCAATCAAAGAATATCTAAATCCTCTAGCACCAAATATTCCCTCTAAGACAACTCGTAAAAGCTGTCCTCCGTCCAGCGGAATTACAGGAACTAAATTGATTATGGTCCAATAAAAATTCACGTATTGAAACATTTTCAACACAGGTGCGATATTAGATCCCTCAAGAGTGGGGAAAGATAGCAAATAAGAAGAGAATAAAAATAATAAAAACCCAAAAAATGGACCATTGAATACAATTAGAAATCTTTTCGTAAAAGGTAATGAGTCTCCTTCATGAAAGGTCATACCACCCATTGCTACCAATTCAATGCGTGGTTTCATTCCACAAAATAATGCTGTTATTGCATGTCCCAGTTCATGAAATAAAACTGATATAAAAATTACAAAGGTCCACATAGCAGCACCCACAAAATCTCTGCTATATAGAAAGCCTATCAAAGCAGCGACAAGCCAAAAAGAGGGACGAATTAAAATGGGTATTTTTCCAGGAATTTTCATGTTATCTATCAAATTTTTTGATTGCTTCTATCATTTTTGTACCCATCTCGGCTGGAGATTCAGCTACCACCACCTTAGCTTCTCTTAAAGCCTGCATTTTATCCTTAGCAGTACCTTTACCGCCAGAGATAATCGCACCAGCATGTCCCATTCTCCTTCCAGGAGGGGCTGTGAATCCAGCTACAAACGCAGCAACAGGCTTAGTACACTCTGATTGGATCCAAGCAGCTGCTTCCTCTTCTGCAGTGCCCCCAATTTCACCAATCATTAAAATAGCTTCCGTTTCTGGATCATCTTGAAATAACCGCAGGACGTCAATGAAGTTAGTTCCATTTAGTGGATCGCCCCCAATTCCTACGCATGTAGATTGGCCAAGACCTAAAGCAGTAGTCTGCCATACTGCTTCGTAGGTAAGTGTGCCAGACCTAGAAACTATACCCACCTTCCCTTTTTTATGAATATATCCTGGCATAATTCCAATTTTACACTCATCAGGCGTAATAACACCGGGGCAATTAGGACCGATAAGTCTAGATTTTTTACTTAATTTCATGATTCGGTTAACCTCGACCATATCAAGAACAGGAATACCTTCTGTGATGCAGATAATTAATGGGATTTGAGCATCTTCGGCTTCTAAAATGGCATCTGCTGCAAAAGGGGGAGGAACAAAAATCACAGTTGCATCACATCCTGTTTGTTTTTTAGCCTCATACACTGTATCGAAAACAGGTAACCCTAAAATTTCTTGACCACCTTTACCTGGGGTAACTCCCCCCACGAAATTTGAACCGTAAAGTAAACATTGCTCAGTGTGAAATCTACCGGCTTTACCTGAAATACCCTGTGTAATGATTTTAGTCTGTTTATTAATAAGTATCGCCATACAGCTTTAATAACTCCTACATTAACTTTTTAAAACAGAGACAGCTTTTTGAGCGGCTTCTGCCAAGCTCTCTGCTGTAAGAATCGCTAGTTTAGATTCTTTTAAAAGACGTTTTCCCATTTCTACATTTGTCCCTTCTAGCCGAACAATCAAAGGAACCTGAATAGAAAATTCTTTAGCAGCTTCAATGATACCTTCTGCAATGGTAGCGCAGTTCATTATACCACCAAAAATATTGACTAAAACCGCTTTTACTTGAGTATCTTCCAAGATAATCTTGAAACCAGCAGCTACCTTTTCTTTTGAAGCTCCTCCACCTACATCAAGAAAATTAGCCGGCCGGCCACCATAGTGATAGATTAGATCCATGGTAGCCATGGCTAGCCCCGCTCCATTTACCATACACCCGATATTACCGTTGAGAGCTACATAAGCTAAATCAAACTCTTTAGCATCCACCTCAGATTTTGACTGCTGAGAAGGATCATAGCAACTTGCAATAAAGGGCTGACGAAATAAGGCATTTTCATCAACACTTAATTTAGCATCCAATGCCCAAAGATCTCCTTGTTTATCAAGGACCAGAGGATTAATTTCTAGCAGTGACGCATCATTTTTAATAAATGCGTTAGCAATCTTTTGAGCAATCTTCATGCCTTCTTGAGCCTGTTTTCCCTGCCAGCCCATGAAATTTGCCAGTCTTACAAGACGAAAATGCTTGATTTCACCAGTAAGCTCAATGGGAAGTTTTAGAATTTTCTCAGGAGTTTTTAACGCAATTTCTTCGATTTCCATCCCCCCTTCCGAAGAAGCAATTAATATGGGCCGGGCCTGCTCTCTGTCAATTACAGCACCTAAGTAATATTCTTTTTGAATATCTACAGGTTTAGAAATTAAAACTTTTTTAGCAATGACACCTTGGGGACCTGTTTGATTATTGATCATTTTCATGCCGATAAGATGCTCAGCCACAGAAAAAATTTCGTCAGCCGTTCTAGCAAATTTAACTCCGCCAGCTTTTCCACGTCCACCTGCATGAACCTGAATTTTTACTACTCCCTCTGAAAGATTAAGATCCCTGATTATTTTTTGGATCTCAGAAGTAGTACCAGCTACTCCAAAAGGAGGAACAGGAACTCCAAAAGACTCTAAAATCTCTTTAGCTTGATATTCATGCAAATTCATACAAACATCCTTTCCTTCTATTCAAAGTCCTTATCTGATACACTTACTTTTCAATCAACTCTAAAAATAAATATCATGCTAAGTTTTTTTAAGAATCGTTTTGAAAAGATCAAGGGTGCTCTTTCAAAAACCAGATCTTCCTTAAGCCAACGATTGAAAGCGCTAATTGGTAAACCTTGGGACGAAAATACTTTTCATCAACTTGAGCAAATTCTTTATGAAGCTGACTTAGGAGGCGAATGTGCAGAAGATTTTATTGACTATCTAAAGTCAGAACTGCGCCTTAGACCAAGTCAAGACTTCTCTAATATCCTTCTTCTTATGAGAAAGAGGGCGCTGCACATCTTGCACAACCCCTTACCGACCCAGCCATCAAGCAGTTCACCTCACGTGATTCTCATTGTAGGTGTTAATGGAAGCGGAAAGACTACTAGCATCGCTAAGCTAGCCAACCATTTAAAAAGTGAGGGGAAAAAAGTAATATTAGCTGCCGGTGATACATTTCGTGCTGGAGCCATCGATCAAATTGCTCACTGGGGCGAAAAGCTTGGGATAGATGTAATCAAATCTAAGCCAGGTGGAGATCCTTCGGGAGTAGCTTTTGACGCTCTGTCGGCTGCACAAGCTCGTGGTGCAGATGTATTAATTATCGATACAGCAGGCAGATTACAAAATAAAATAGACTTAATGCAAGAGCTTGAGAAAATTAAAAGAATTTGCCAAAAACAAATCCCTTCTTCTCCCCATGAGACCTTGCTTGTACTGGATGCAACTACTGGACAAAATGCGATCGATCAAGCCGAAACATTCCATAAATTCACCCCTCTCTCAGGTCTTATCTTAACTAAATTAGATGGATCTGCAAAAGGGGGAATTATCTTAGCTATCTATAAACGACTTGGTATACCGGTAAAATGGGTAGGAACTGGTGAGGGAGCAGAAGACCTTATGCCTTTTGATCCTAAGGATTACGTGGAAGCTTTATTTGAAAACTAAACTTATTGAATCCTAATGTGTAGTGTTACCCCAGAGGAATTAAGCTCTGGCTGCCTTGGAAAATTTGCACTTAAAGGCTCTATACATACGTAAGATGTCCCATCAGGATGGTAGATTTGGAAAGAGCTTTCCTCAGTATGTGACTGGTAGGTTATTTCTACCTGATGGCTATTCTTGTGGAGTACTATGGTAGTGGGTTGATCCGCTTGAAGAGGATAAAATCCATGATCTAATGAACCCTCTACTGCTAGATGCAAATTTTCATTGCAAACCCAAGATTCTGGAAGTCTGTATAGCTTTTTACCGTCAAAACAACGATTCAGTAATTTCGCTGAAATAAAATTATTTTTACCTTCTAAGGCATAATAGTAGTGAAAACCACATACTGAAGGCCTTTGTGCATTCACAGATAATTCAATGGTAAGGCCCTGGCTAGTTAGCTCTATATCCATATACATTTCGAAGTTAAAACCCTCCAAAGTAGATAGCAACACACCGTTCCAAGTGTCATCTCCAGAAATCTTGGCATGTAAGGTAGTTTCCGTAGATGAATAATTCCATGGAGCGTACCTCGCAATGCCATGGGAAAATGGCTCATTGCCTCCTTTTAATTTTACTCTTGCGATGTGAGGGAAGAGTTCTTCGAAGGGAACTAAGGGAATCTGCTGATTTTCTCTGTGGTGAAAATGTGGACCTATTAACGCACCTAGACCCGCAAAACGCTCTTCGAATAAATTTATTGTCGACTGGTCTATTATCTCTAAATCCCCTTTTTTTAAACTGACAAGATTCATTCCTTTTAAGGGAAGAAAAGAGGCTTGAAGCAACTGCCCATCTAAAGCCTGATTTTTAAGAGTAATCATAAAATCTATCCTTTAGTAAACGTACGGCAATATTTTATATGGCACCTTCCTACAGTACCTTTTCCAGTCATCTCCATATTTTCTAGCACATCTTGCATCATCTCTCCAAGCCCTTTCCAACATGAGTACGATTAAAAAAAGCACATAGAAATAAGGCATAACGCTATCGAACAACACAGGCACTGTCCAAAAAAATGCACCTAAAAATTCTGGTACGTAGTGAAAATGCCTTGATATTCCCCAAAATCCTGAAGCTAGAAGTAAACTTTGCTTTTGCTCCCCTGTTTGAGTGGTATAGCTGGCTATTATAAGCTGAGGCTCTTTTTTCCAAACTCTACACTCTCCATTCATCATACGCACCTGCTGACGCTGTCTATCCGCAAAATAAGTCAATAAAATGCTTGCAGTACCCAGCATAAAAATAGTAGCAAAAAGAGGAAATCCTAAATGCTTAGGATGGTTGACCAAATAAAGCGTTGCTGAGGGATAAACTCCTGGCAACCAAACCATAGATCCCCAGATTATGTAAAAACCTGCTCTATCATGCATAATATCAATAGAACCTAGATATCCTGTTTCCCAAACAAAAAACTTTACTAGATACACCAGTTGCAGCATCACCATAAGAAGCATAGCGTCACTTAGCCCGTACAATTGATGTTGCTTGGCCGCAAAAGAAATGATAATCAAGCTCCAAGCCACTAGACCAAATCGGCAATTTACAAACTTTTTTACATCCCAGCCTAAAACCCTAGGATATAGCTCTGTGCCCCAGTAGTAATCGAAAATAGGGTTGCCACTCGATCCTGAGTCGGAAGAAGAAGGAAAGTACTTTCCTTTGAAATATAAAAATACACAAAAACCAAGTGATAGGATATTTAAAGCACCTAATATCTCACCAAAATGATCGTAAATACAGCTAGGTGAAAACAAATGAAGCTTAAACGAAAAAACATAAAATAAACCCACTGAAATAAAAAAAGCTTGAGGACCATTTGCTTTATATATAGGAACATTTCCCTTTGGGGTCAGGGGACCGAAAAATTTTCTTCCTGGAGTAAATTTCATAATCAACAACTGAGCTATGAAAAATAGAGAAATCATTTTCCATGCAATTGGTGAACCCCAAAAAACAGGCCACCACATCTTCTGAAAAGCTTGATAAACTCCCTCATGAGAGAAAAAGTCCCACAAAAGTTTAAATGAACCATTTAATAATACATTTGTGTACCAAATTAATATAACAATTGGAGGACAAAAAGTAATGAGTAAAAGAGGAATAAATGTTCTTTTTATCTTTCTACTCAAGGTATCTCTCAACGAGGCTTGATTTTTCACGCAAGAAAATCCCTTTAAATTATACACCGTTAATTAAGTCATAGATAGATTAAATCACAGTTTTTATCTACATTTTTTCACAAATCAGAAGCTATCGATTTGGAGGATTGAATACTCACTTTACTCAAAACCTAACGCGAGCAACTTAAATTTAAAATTTTTTTTATTATTCCTTGTAATTTCAAAAATTGTTTGACATACTGCAAAAAATCTTAAATTACATAAAAAATAGATTAGTAATGTCGGACCTTGGAGTTTTTTTACATTCACCTTTTTCAGAAAAAAACATTTCAGAAGGAAATCATAAATATCTTCTGATTCAATTTATGCTATGTGAATTGTTTAAAAGTCTTGATAGCATAAAAAATAAAGATATTATTTCTTATGTTTATGCACCGGGACCTTCATCCTTTTATCCCCTGGACTGGTCTTCCCAGCGAGGGCATCTTAATAAAGTTCTTGAGCATAGCCAGCTGCTGCATAAAGCATTCGAGCAGCACAGAGAATCTATATCCGTATTTAAACATGCTCTAAATAATACAACAAACTTAATTATCAATCATTTAGATACACCAAGCGATAATTTCGAATCACAATTAGGTGTATACTTTAAGCAGCTTTTCCTTCTGTTAGAGCCTATAGTTAAAGATTGCCTTGAGGATGAAAATTTTTTATTTTTTCTCCTCAAAAATCAAGAAAAAGTTCATTCTATTACCT
>JBEIFG010000054.1:0-9214 GCA_040382555.1 Chlamydiales bacterium
ATGCAATCAAGCCTTTAAAGCCGCAATTCAAAAGTGGAATAAGTTTGAATCGAACCCGGAAGATTTAGAGAAAGAAATTTCTACTTTTCTTTAGTTTTTTGAGAATGCAAAGTCTTATTCAGTTAAAGTTTTAAAAGCTGATTTCAATTAATGCTCCTTTTCATATTAAAATTAAACTTGTAACATGATCCTTTCTAGATTTTTAGAAGGGCATTGCAGTTATGGATGTTGTTTTACTTTCGAGGATTCAGTTTGCTCTAACGAGCATGTTTCACTATATTTACCCTCCTTTGAGTATTGGGCTTGGCTTAATGCTGGTCCTCTTTGAGGGAATCTACTTAAAAACAAAGGATGAACATTACAAAACTCTAGCTAAGTTTTGGACGAAAATATTCGGATTGACTTTTGCACTAGGTGTGGCAACCGGTTTAGTTCAGGCTTTTGGTTTTGGCACGAATTGGTCTAGATATTCTAGATTTACGGGGGATGTGTTCGGAGGTGCCCTAGGAGCAGAGGGGGTTTTCGCTTTTTTTTTAGAGGATGGTTTTCTTGGCATTATGATGTTTGGCTGGGAGAGAGTAAGCAAAAAGGTTCACTACTTATCCACGATTCTCGTTTGTCTTGGAGCTCACTTTAGTGCTGTTTGGATTGTAGTTGCCAACTCATGGATGCAGACACCGGCAGGGTTTCAGCTTGTAACTGATGGGGTAGAAACTAAAGCGGTAATCACTGATTTTTGGCAAATGGTATTTAACCCTTCTTCTGTGGATCGGTTAGTTCATGTAATTTTAGGATGCTGGCTTGCAGGTATATTTTTAATCCTGAGCGTAAGCGCTTACTACCTTATTAAAAGAAAACACCTTGCTTTTGCAAGAACTGGTATTAAGCTAGGATTAGTTGCTTCCGCTTTGGTGCTTACCCTACAGCTAATTTCAGCAGACGATACTGCTAAAGGAGTAGCCAAGCATCAGCCTGCAAAACTTGCCGCCATGGAAGGGATATACAAAACAGCCCCTTATTCTCCACTTACAATTGCTGGATGGGTAGATACTAAGAGCGAAAAAGTAATTGGGATTCAGGTCCCGGGAGCGCTAAGCTTTCTGACCTATCGCAATTTTGAAAAGCCTGTCCCCGGACTAGACACTATTCCTAAAGACGAGTGGCCCAATGTCCAGATTGTTTTTCAGTCTTATCACTTAATGATTTCTATGTGGGGACTGATGGCTTTTGTTACAGGGATTGGATTAATAAAGCTCTTTAGAAAAACTTTAGATAAGTCTAAATGGATTTTGAAAGGGTTAGTCTTATCTGTTATTTTTCCTCAAATTGCCAATCAAACGGGTTGGATTACTGCTGAGGCTGGAAGGCAGCCTTGGGTTGTCTATAAACTTTTGCGAACTCAAGAGGGAGTCTCTACGAATATTGTTGCTTCTCAGGTAGCAGGATCTATTGTTATGTTTATTGTCATTTACTTGCTTCTTTTTTTTCTATTTATGTATTTATTGGACCGAAAAATTAAGGACGGACCTTCTTCTGTGGAAGAAGATAGAGCTACGGTTTATTCCGATCCGTTTCAAGAAATAGTTGAGGAGAAATAAAAATGGAGAATTCAATATTACCCATTTTGTGGTATGCAGTTTTGGGATTTATTATCATAGCCTATGTGGTTCTCGATGGGTTTGATTTGGGGGTTGGGATATTACATTTTTTTACAAAAAAAGATTTAGATAGAAGGGTGTTTTTAAATGCTATAGGACCCGTGTGGGATGGCAACGAGGTGTGGCTTGTAGTATTAGTAGGCGCTTTACTTTCAGGGTTTCCTCCGGTTTATGCTGCTTTGTGCTCTGGGTTCTATAATCTAGTGATGCTTCTTTTGGCTGCTCTTATTTTCAGAGCCGTAGCCATAGAATTTCGAAGTAAAAAACCAAGTAAGCGTTGGAGATTTACATGGGATTTTATTTTTTCTTTATCGAGCTTAAACATAGCTTTCGGCGTGGGGTTGGTACTCGGCAATTTAGTAGAGGGCTTACCCATTGATGAACATATGCAATTTGCTGGAAATACCTCTCTTTTTTTTAGACCATTTCCTATTTTAGTTGCTATAACGAGTGTGGCTCTTTTAACCATGCATGGAGCTATTTATCTTGTAATGAAAACAGAGGGAGAACTGCACGATAAATTACGTGTTTGGGCGAATCGATCGATGATTTTTTTTGCGATTATGTACTTTTGCTTGACCGTAGTTACGTTAACTTATCTTCCGCACATGGCTGAAAGATTCAGGCAGATACCTTGGCTTATGCCTATTGCTATGCTAGCAATGCTATCATTTGCTAATATACCCAGAGAATTTTCCAAAGGCAATGACGGTTGGGCTTTTTTATCCTCATGCAGTGTAATAGGATTGCTTATTTTATTATTCGGCATAGGAACCTTTCCCAACCTAATAGCATCTTCAGTAGACTCGGCGCATAATTTAACGATTTTTAATGCAAGCTCATCTGCAAGAACGCTCTCTATTTTACTTATTATTGTGGCTATAGGGATTCCATTAGTGTTAGCTTATGGCACCTGTATTTATAGAATTTTTAGAGGCAAAGTGAAGATTGGATCTTCAAGCTATTGAACCTTTTTTAGGAAAGCCTACAACGGCCTCATAGCACAATACTAGATGGTGAACCCCATTCATTGCTCGGTGGGGTTTTTCTTCAGGTGCTAGCTTGTATATATTGGCAATTTTATCTTTAGAGAAGCCTGTAGCCCAAGGATAAAGCTCTTGATTCTTTTTTCCTCTTCTAATACTTTCAGACCAGTACATAGAAGCAAGATCTAGCCAGTGGTAAGGCCAAAGCAGCCTTTCTTGTATGTCAGGATCTATGATTTGAGCAAAAAAAGCTCTGTCGAAAGAAGGATTTTGGCAAACAAATACTGCTTGACCTCTTTGAATATCATATTTGCTAAAGATTGCCGAAATTTCCTCAGCTACAGTTTCAGATCTCTTACCATAGCTTACTTCATCCCACGTAAAGCCATTTATCTGTAAACTGTTAAGGTCACTATTTTGCCAATCATCAAAAGATTGAAAAACTACCGATTCGTATAGTTCTTTTTGCTCACCGGATTCTAGATCTATAATACGAAAAGCAATTTCTATTAACTTGTGCTTCTTACTATTGAGCCCATTGGCTTCAGTATCTAAAAAAATGCCTAGCACGGTATAGGCTCCTCATTAATTGATTCGTCTAAGGAACCTAGCAAGAATGAAAAGAATTTTCAATAAATTTTTGTGTTCACGAAGAGGTATTTATGTTATTAGAAACTTAAGAAAAAAGGAGGGTTTATGGAAGTTCATACCGGTTTAACAGATCAAGCGAAAGTAAGAGTCGCTGAGGGATTACAGCTTCTTTTGGCAGATACCTACGCAATTTATTTAATGACTCAAAATTTTCATTGGAACGTTTGTGGGGTAGAATTTTTCTCACTGCACTCTCTTTTTGAAAAACAATATACTGATTTAGCAGAAAATATAGATGAGCTTGCCGAGCGCATCAGGGCTTTAGGTCTTTATGTAGATGCGTCGTTCACAAGCTTTAAAGAGCTGGCAGCTGTTAAAGAAGTAAAAAAAGTTTTGATAGCAAAGGATATGTGCCACGAGCTTGTTCTTGCCCATGAGGTTGCGATTAGAAACGCTAGAAATTTATCGCAAATTGCTGAAAGCGAAAATGATGCTGCAACGGTAGATCTTTTAGGCAGGAGTTTAAATCTTCACGAAAAACAGGCTTGGATGCTAAGAAGCCAAATTTAATTTTTTAAATGGGGGGTAGAGCGGTTTGTGCGTGCCAAGAAACTAAAAATATGCTATCGTAATTGTTTTCAAGGTTTCATATGGCATTATCACAGCAAAAACGCAGAGAAATTCTTTTTCAACTTATTTTCAGTAACGACTTCATCTCCATTGATGAGGACGAAATGAATGAATTTTTAATGAATCAGTTTTTTATAACGCGTAAAGCTGCTCGAGATGTGATCGAAGACCAAAAGCAAATTGCTATTCATTTAGCTGAAATTGACGCTAAAATCGAAGCTTTATCTCACTCTTATGAGTTTCAAAGAATTCCTAAAGTGGAATTAAATGTTCTTCGATTAGCTATATATGAAATGAAGTATTTGCCTTCTATCCCCCCCAAAGTCTCTATCGCTGAGGCGATACGACTAACGCGCAAGTATTCAACTGCAGAGAGCTCGTCTTTCATAAATGCGGTTCTTGATGCGATGTACCAGACTGAGATCAAAGCAATGGAGTCTGCGGGGGCAGAAAATGAATTACTTATCCCGGTTCACGTCTAATAAATCTTTAAGAGACCTTTCCACCCTTGGTATAGGTGGTACTGCCCGCTACTATTTAGAAGTATCTTCTATCGAAGATATGCAAGGAGTGCTGTCATATTGCTATCGAGAAGGTTTGGATTACCTAATCATAGGAAAAGGATCTAATTGTCTTTTTGATGATAGAGGTTTTGATGGCCTTGTGGTTCTTAATAAAATCGCTTTTTGTCATGTTGAAGATCAACGCATACGGGTAGGGGCTGGCTATAGTTTCTCTTTGCTTGGGGTTCAATCAGCTAGAAGAGGTCTTGCAGGACTTGAGTTTGCCTCCGGTATTCCTGCTACCGTTGGAGGGGCTATTTTTATGAATGCAGGAGCTAACGGACAGCAAACTCAAGATGCCCTTACTTGTGTTCACTATGTAAATCATAAGGGTGAACTTGAAATTTTATTCAAAAACCAGCTACATTTTTCATACCGTACTTCTTCATTCCAATCGATGAAAGGAGCGATTGTAGCTGCGGAGTTCGAGCTATCCGCTTCTTCAGATGCTAGGCAAAAGCAAATCGAAATTATTCAATACCGATCGAAAACTCAACCTTACTCTGATCGATCTGCTGGATGTGTTTTTAGAAATCCCTTTCAAGGGTCTGCGGGTGCGTTGATAGAAAAATGTGGCCTTAAAGGGAGTGTTTGTGGTGGTGCAGAAGTATCTTTGCTTCATGCTAATTTTATTGTAAATCGTGAAGAGGCCAAAGCTGAAGATGTTTTAGAGCTTGCACGTAGAGTGCAAGATTCTGTGAAAAAACAATTGGGTGTGGAACTAGAAATGGAAATACGATGCATTCCTTACAAAATGTCAATTTAGATCAATTTAAAGCAGATCTGCACAGTCATACTTATTATTCTGATGGAAGTGCTTCTCCTAAGGAATTAATAGATCATGCCATAGAGATAGGTCTGTCTGCTCTATCCATTACGGATCATGATACGGTAGATGCTTATGTAGAAGCAATACCCTATGCCAACCAAAAAGGGTTTTGTTTAGTTTCAGGAGTGGAATTTTCTGCCATATTTAAAAAAAGAAATGTCCATATTTTAGGGTACGGATTAGACATCCATCATCCCTTATTGCACAGCTTTTGCCGTCTTCAGCAGTCTCGCAGAAAAGATAGAAACTTACGTATGCTGGAGAAATTAAAACGATTTCGATTTGAGATATCTGAGAATGATTTGGAGGAGCTGGAGAAACTACATAGAACAGTAGGGAGGCCTCATATTGCTAATATAATGTTGCAAAAAGGGTATGTTCGATCTATTCAGGAGGCATTTTCTATATATCTTGGCGATGGAAGGTGCTGCTATGAGCAAGGGGATACAGCTTCAATAGATGAAGTAATAGATGTGGTCAAGCAATGTCGAGGTAAAGTTTTTTTAGCTCATCCTCATCTTTTACAAGACGGCTTATTTGTTAAAGAAGTGTTGCAGCATGATTTTGATGGAATCGAATGCTACTATGCGCGCTGTCCTAAAGAAAAGGAGAGAAGATGGCTGAAAATTGCTAAGGAGAGATCTTTACTGATTTCAGGGGGATCGGATTACCACGGGACCATGAAGCCACATATTCCCTTAGGGTGTTCATGGATTTCCTTTGAGGATTTTTCTAGGATTTTTTCAGTTTGTCTTTAGGGTTTAAGAGTGATAATGCTATTTGCTTTGCTTTTGCTGCATATACAATGTCTTTGGCATTGTCGACGATTTGCCGATGATCTTTGGATAGTCTATGTTGGCTAAGTATTTGGTAAACCAAGCGTTGTAGTTGTTGAATTTTACCTTCAATACCTTGAGCTTCTACATCGATTATTTCTTGATAAAGTTCTTCCGATTGTGTGAATATTTGCTGGATTTGAAAGTCTACATGTTTATCCAAAGCTTTCCCGTATAAAGAAATAATCTGCTGCTGTAGCTCGCAAATGTAATCAAGGCGTGCTTTTAAAAATAGGGAAGACGTTTTACCAAGAGTTTCTTTTAGAGATTCTAATCTAGATGATGATGAATCAAGGTCTGCAAAAATTTTTTTCAACTTAATTGAGTTAACAGGATATAGCAACTGTTGATGCAGTTTTTTTACATCTTCATACACTTTTAAAGATAAGGTAGTGAAAAGCTCAATATTTGGTGTAACCATTTTAATGCGGATCTTAAGGTGTTATGCAACAAATTCATCAAAACCTCTTGCATAATCTAAAACACTTATAATTTAAACATTTTTTTGAATTAATATAAGAGCAGGACTTTTATTTCGATTGGAAAATAGATGAATGCTTGAGCAATAGACAGTTTTATCTAGACCAGAGGAAATTTCTTGAATGTTTTGAAATTCTTTTGCCCCCTCTGCATGTCCTGGATAGCATAAAATACTTAAGTATCCTCCAGGAGATAAAAGGGTAAGAGCATTAGAAATGCTGATGCACGTAGACTCGGATAAGGTTGTGATTGTTTTGTCTGCGGCAGGTAAATACCCTAAATTGTAGACAATCAGAGATACGCTATTTGGTCGAAGGGTTATTGGAAAAGTTTCATGAGATGTGTGCATAAGGTGCAGGCTTGGCAAAAATTCTGGAGCAAATAGCTGTATACGATCATAAGTGGCTTTTATAGCTGCCTCCTGAATATCAAAGCCATACAGGGTGCCTCCTCCAAGCTTTAATAATGATTTTGCTAAAGCAAGGGTGTCTTTGCCGTTTCCTACAGTAGCATCAATGACTATATCTCCTTTTTTTAGTGTCTTTTCCCAAAATAAATGGGCGAGCTCAATAGGGTTAGAAAAAAGCAAAAAGGGTTTTCTCATAAAACTAAATTTCCCATAAATTTTGTAACCCTTGTAGAATACTTTGTTAGGCGATTTTAGGTAAAAGCTATTCAGGGGTTATTGTGAAGCAAGCAGATTGTTTAATTATAGGAGCAGGAATTGCTGGGGTTGCGTTAGCTATCCAGTTAGCTGAAAAAGGGCGTTCTGTCGTTCTTTTATCTGCTGATGAGGATCTATTAGAATCAAATTCATTTTATGCTCAAGGGGGAATAGTTTACAAAGGCTACGATGATTCCAGTGAGGCTCTTCAAAAAGATATTTATGAGGCGGGAGCCGGTCTAAGTAATCCTAAAGCGGTTCAATTAGTGGCAAAGTTAGGTCCTAAAATTGTAAAAGAATTTTTAATGGATAAGTGTGATGTATCCTTTGATAGGGGAGCTTCTGGATTATCCCTAACTCAAGAGGCGGCTCATTCATGTGCTAGAATTTTGCACTGCAAAGATAGCACAGGAAAAGGGATCATGGAGGCTCTAATTAGGTATGCTTATCAGCTAAAGAATATATCGATTTACAAGCAATCGGTAGCCGTAGATTTAA
The DNA here is from genome assembly GCA_040382555.1 of Chlamydiales bacterium. Lineage (GTDB taxonomy): Bacteria > Chlamydiota > Chlamydiia > Chlamydiales > Rhabdochlamydiaceae > VGMB01. Next base: position 7,736 of record JBEIFG010000054.1, read on the forward strand.
TGACATTGTCTCACCACTCAAAGCGCCGCACCGATATTTACTACCCTGGCACTTGCGTTGGGGCCTACGTTATGGATAAAAAAACCTCCAAAGTGGAAATTTGCTTTGCAAAAGAAACAGTACTAGCAACAGGGGGACTAGGGGAGGTTTTCTTGCATACAAGCAATCCTGGCTCGGCTCGGGGAGATGGGGTGGCCATGGCCTACAGGGCTGGTGCTCGAATTATGAATATGGAGTATGTCCAATTTCACCCAACCACTTTGTATGTTTCTGGTGAGAGAAGGAGATTGCTATCCGAGGCATTCAGAGGGGAGGGTGCCGTACTTCTGGATGGCAAACTTAGTCCCTTTATGTCAAATTACCATCCCAAAGCAGATCTAGCCCCTAGAGATGTAGTGGCAAGAGGTATGTATGAGCAGATGCTCTCTTCAGATATGGCCCACTTATGGTTGGATATAAGTTTTAAGCCTGCTTCTTTTATACAAGAGCGCTTTCCTGGTGCTTATGAATATTGCCTATCAAAGGGATACAATCTTTGTAAAGAGCCCGTTCCCGTGGTGCCTGCTGCTCACTACAGTTGCGGTGGCATCGCGGTAGATGAGAGTGGAAAGTCTACTCTACATAGGCTATACGCTATAGGGGAAGTGAGCTGCACAGGCCTGCACGGGGCCAACCGACTCGCATCCACTTCCCTTCTAGAGGGTTTAGTTTATGCCAATAGAGCCGCTGAGGATATTGATAAGCATTTATCAGTAGATTCCTACTATTTCCCTCCTATTGATCCATGGGTAATGGGTGAAAAGAAAGTGGATCTGGCCTTAATTCTTCAAGATTGGGCAACGATAAAACAAACGATGTGGAATTATGTGGGTCTTGTGAGAGATTCTCAACGTCTGAGTAGAGCTTATAAAATGCTTCAAGAGTTAAAAAATGATATAGACACCTTTTATCAAATGGGAACGTTAACGGATGAATTAATAGGATTGAGAAATGGGGTCCAAGTAGCGCTTCTTATCACACAAGGAGCCATTCGCAATAAAACCTCTTTGGGATGTCATTTTCGAATTGACTAAAGAAGAGAACAAGTAGATGCTTTTTTTTGAAGATGTTCTTGCTTTTTTATGGGTATTCTTTCTATTCTTTTAAACGAAAAATAACCATCAAGGGATATTAGCTCAGTTGGTTAGAGCGCCACGTTGACATCGTGGAGGTCAGCTGTTCGAGTCAGCTATATCCCAAATCATTATGAGTTTAGTAAAAGATTTTACAAAGTTCCGAAAAGTAGCTAAAATAATTTTAGCCGCCTCTGTTAAGGAAACCTTCCCTCAAGCAAAGCTTAAAGGGGGAGGAGTTACTCCCATGGCCTTTTACTACGATTTTTGTTTTCCTTTTGATTTCCAAGCTCCCCTACTTACATTAATCGAGGAGGGGATGCATCGCATCATCAAAGATAGTCTGCCTATAGAAATGCTTGAGATG